>JBDTCU010000230.1:0-5906 GCA_039923415.1 Vulcanimicrobiaceae bacterium | reverse complement strand
CGCCCTTCAGATCGCGCGCGACGAGCCGGTTCGTCGGGAACGTCTGCATCGGAATGTCGGCCGATTGCGTTCGGGATTGGGAACGCTCGGTTTCGCAACCCTCGACAATCGTACGCCGATCGTACCGGTGGTTCTGGGAGAAGAACGGCGCGCGATTGCAATTGCAACCCACGTATTCGACCTCGGCATTTACGCGCCCGCGGTGCGACCGCCAACCGTACCAGAAGGGACTTCCCGACTACGCGTCAGTCTGCGCGCCGACCACACCGAGGCGCAGATCGACGCACTTCTTGAGGCTCTGCAATGCACCGCTATCTTGTAACCGGTACCGATACCGACATCGGCAAGACGCGGGTGACCGCGGCGCTCGGGCGCTCGCTCAAAGATCGCGGCCTCGATCCGACGATTGTCAAGTTAGTACAAACCGGGCTGAAAGCCGGCGAGGAGAGCGACGCGGCGCGGGCCGGCAGGTTGGCGGATTGTCGAAATTTAGAACTGGCCCGTTTTGCGAGAGCGGCGGACCCGTGGTCGGCGGCGCTGGCTCAAGGAGCACCCAGCGCCCAGGCCGAGGATTTGGCGACGGTCCTGGCAGGCATTCCCGGAGCGCTCGTTTGCGAGGGCGCCGGAGGCCTTGCGGTACCGCTCAACCGCTGGCAAAACTTCGGCACCATTGCAAGAATCGCGAATCTGCGGATCGTGCTTGCGGTCGGTCTGCGAATAGGCTGCATGAACCACGCACTGCTCACTCTGATACTCTGCGAGCAGTTGCAACTGAGCCTGGCCGGAGGGGTCCTGGTGGAGCGTTTCGGCTCCACGGAAGCGTCGTATCAGGACGATATCCGCCGAGCGTTGCAGGGAAAGCTTGAGATTCTTGGCACTTTGCGGTTTGAAAGCGACGAGGCCCGCTCCATAGAAGAAGGCGCGCGGCTTTTCACGGCGCTAACCTAAGAGGATAATGTTGCTTCACCCGACGATCGAGGGCGCGCGCCAACGTGTGCTCGCGCAACGTGTACCGGCCGACCGCGCACTGCTCGAGCAGTTGGCGTATCTGCCTGTTGAGGACATTCCTGAGTTGCTGAATCTGGCCGACGAGGTCAGGGCGGCTCATTGCGGCAATGAGATCGCGGTCGAAGTATTGTACAATGCAAAAAAAGGCGGCTGCTCGGAAGATTGCAACTTTTGTTCGCAGAGCGCCCGCTTTGCCACCGACGTCGAACCTGAGCGGCTGAGCGAAGTCGAAGGCTTCGTGCAAGCGGCGCGTGAGGCGCACGACCGCGGCGCCGGAGAGTTCTGCATCGTCGTTGCCGTCCGCGGGCCGTCCACGCGGTTGCTCGAACGAGTGGCACAAGCGACCAAACAGATCAAACGAGAGCTGCCGCTTACGGTTGCCGTCTCATTAGGTATCCTGCGCGAAGACCAAATGCCTGTGCTGATCGACGCAGGTGTCGACAAAGTGAATCACAATCTCGAAACATCACGGCGGTTTTTTCCGGAGATCTGCACCACCCATTCTTACGATGAGCGGTGGGATACGTGCAAGCTGGTCAAGCGTTCGGGATTGCAACTCTGCTGCGGCGGCATCATCGGGATGGGCGAAACGCTTCTCGACCGGATTGATTTTATCGGATCGCTGCAAGAACTCGATCCGCAAGAAGTTCCGATCAACTTTCTCAATCCACGGCCGGGAACCCCGATGCAGGATCGGTCGCTGGTCGAGCCGATCGAGGCGCTTCGCTTCGTTGCAATGGCGCGAATGGCGCTTCCCAAGGCGCTGATTCGGTTTGCGGGCGGCCGCGAACTCACTCTCCAAGGATTGCAAGACCTTGGAATGCGCAGCGGTGTGAGCGGGATCGTGCTTGGCAACTATCTTACGACCAGCGGTCGAGGAGATCAGGAAGATTTCGCAATGCTCGAACGTCTCGGCTTCGAAGTAATGGCATAATGGATTCGCGGATATCAGGCCTTCAGAGGCGGACACGCGGATCGGCCGAAGGACGAACGCCTCAGATTCGCCCTAGCGCGCGAAGTGTGCGTAGGCGAATCCAGAAGGCGGCGTTTATGATTTCGCACCACTCCGCTGCCGCAAAGGAACAAACGCTTCCCCGCAAGTGTTAACGGTGAGCTGCGCCGATCCCGATTTTAGGTGCGAGGTTTTCTAGAGTGGACCAATCCAAGACTCCCTATTTTCAAGCTCTGCTCGAATACGTCGATGCGGGCGTCATTCCGTTCCACACACCCGGTCACATGCAGGGCATCGGGATGGATCGCGCATTCCGCGAGTTCATCGGCGACAATATGGCATCTATCGACCTCACACCGATGCCGGGTATCGACGATCTGCTTCAGCCGACCGAGTCGATTAAAGAAGCCCAAGCTCTTGCCGCCGAGGCGTACGGCGCCGATCGTACATACTTCCTGATCAACGGTTCCACGAGTGGCAACCAATGCATGATGATGACGGCGGTCAATCCCGGCGACCTGATCGCGGTTCCCCGTAATGCGCACAAATCGATGCTCGGCGGCTTGGTGATGAGCGGCGCGAATCCGATCTACATGCAGCCCGAGGTCGATGATGCGCTGCATATGGATCACTGCGTCACACCCGAGACCGTGCAGAGAACGCTCGACGAGTACCCGGAGATCAAGGCGATCTATTTGGTGAGCCCGACGTACTACGGCGTTGCCGCAGATTTGGAAGCGATCGAGAAGATTACCCACGATGCGGGCAAGCTTTTTTTGGTCGACGAGGCTTGGGGGCCGCACTTTCACTTTCACCCTGCGCTGCCGATATCGGCGACCGCTGCCGGCGCCGATCTATGCATAAACTCCACGCACAAAATGCTCTCCGCCTTCTCGCAGTGCGCCATGCTGCACCAGCAAGGCGATCGGGTCAGGGTCGATCGTCTCGAAGCCGTGCTAAAAATGTTCCTATCGACCTCGCCGAACCTGCCGATGGTCGCCTCGCTGGACGTCGCCCGCAAGCAGATGGCGACCGAAGGCGCCGCCCTTCTCTCCAAAACCATCGAACTAGCCGAAGATGCGCGTCGCCAGCTCAATGCGATTCCGGGTGTCTATTGTTTTGGTGAAGAGATGCAGGGCCGTCATGGAATCTTCGATTTGGACCCCACTAAAGTGACGATCACCGTCAAGGATCTCGGGTATACCGGGTACGAAGCTTCGGAGATCTTGCGGCGCCGCTATAACGTGCAAGTCGAACTCGCCGATCTGTTTAACATCGTTGCGCTGTTCACGATCGGCACCACTCGCGCTGCCGCCGAGCGGCTGATCTTAGGCGTCAGCGAACTCGCGCGCGAAGATCGGCCGTTGGATATGTTCTCTCCATCGGGTGTGCTCGAACGCCGGATAAAAACCGGCAGCTATAAATTGCCGAAGATTCCGCCGATGCGGATGCTGCCGCGCGATGCATTTCTTGCCGACACGGAGTTCGTGAAATTCAAAAACAGTAAGGGGCGCATCTGCGCAGAGACGATCTCACCGTATCCGCCCGGCATTCCGGTAATCTCTCCGGGCGAGCAGATCACGCCCGAGATTATCGATTATCTAGGTCTCGAACTTCGAGCCGGCGTTCGAATGCAGGGCCCCTTCGACAAAGATCTCAAAACCATCCGCGTAGTAAGGGTTTAGCCGCTACGCTTTGCTAAACTCGGTGCGCTCGGCGCGCGAGGCGCGCGATAGCCTTCGGGTGTAGGGTTCGGTGCGAGGATGGCACGACACTTAAAAGGCAGAGTCACCCGTTATCGGGGAGCTCTGATATTTTTGACCCAGCCATGTACGGCTGCTTCAAAACTTCGTTGGGTCAAAAATGCTGGCAGCGAGAAATTCGCACGAAGCGAATTTCTCAGCGATCCCCGATAATGGGTGACTCTGCCTTTTAAGTGTCGTGCCATCCTCCTACCGAACCCGGCAGGTGCCGACACTGGACGCGCGTAAAGGTGGAAAAACGCTCTTGTAGAGGATCAGTCTTGGCGGTTAAAGCCGAATCTGTCTCTCCCGGCTGGGAGCTCACGCAACTCCTCGATATTTTTCCGCTGCCGATTAGGCAATCGCTCGTTCGTCTTCCGAATCTCGACCGCGTGATCGAGGTAGTTCTGGATCTCGGACGACCGCCCGAAGCCCGCTTCGAAGACGACTTCACGTATCTCTCCGATGTCCCGGTAACGCACGAAGATATCGCACACGTTTCTTCGCGCTTATCTCAATTTGGGGTCGATAATCGAGCCGGGATCGAGCAAACGCTGCATCGCATCTCTGCGATCCGCAATCGAACCGGAAAGATCATTGGACTCACTTGTCGCGTCGGACGCGCGGTCTTCGGAACGATCGACATCATCTTAGATGTGATTCGCAGTGGAAAATCGATCTGTCTTCTGGGTCGTCCAGGTGTCGGGAAAACCACCATGCTGCGCGAATGCGCGCGGATTCTGAGCGAGGCGCGAAAGCGCGTCGTGATCGTCGATACGTCAAACGAAATCGCCGGCGATTCAGACGTTCCTCATCCGGGAATCGGCATGGCCCGCCGGATGCACGTTGCTGATCCGGCTCTCCAGCACGCCGTGATGATCGAAGCAGTCGAGAACCACATGCCGCAGATCATCGTTATCGATGAAATCGGAACCGAAGCCGAAACCCTTGCGGCGCGTACCATCGCGGAACGCGGCGTGGCGCTGATCGGAACGGCCCATGGGCAAACGCTTGAGAATCTGCTCATGAACCCGACCCTCTCGGATCTGGTCGGCGGGATTAGCGCGGTGACCCTTTCAGATGAAGAAGCGCGCCGGCGCGGTACTCGTAAAACGGTCCTCGAACGTAAGGCTCCGCCAACCTTCGATGTGGTGGTTGAGATTCAAGACCGCGATCGTTTGGCGATTCACCAAAACGTAGCCGAGGTCGTCGATGCGCTCTTGCGCGGGTATCAGCCGCAACCCGAGGTGCGTCAGCGGACCGCCAGCGGCGATGTTGCGATCCTTCAAGAAGCCAACCCCGAGTCGATGCCGACCTCCGGCAGTGATTTTGGAATGGAAGCCCACGATGCCGAAGAGCAGGATCGCCCGCTGATGATCTTCCCGTATGGCGTCTCGCGCAATAAGATCGAGCGAGCTATCCACAATCTTCGGATCAATGCTTCGATCGCGCGTAACTGGGACGATGCCGATGTAGTGCTGACCCTAAAAACCCTCGAGCGAAAGGAACAGCCCAGGCTCAAGCAGATCGCCTCTGAAAACGTGCCGATCTATTCGATCAAAACCAATACCACCACGCAGATCCAGCTCTGTCTCAAAGATGTCTTCAACCTGCCCTCGATCGACAACGAAGAGATCGCGATTCGCGAAGCGGAGGAGGCCGTCTACCAGGTGCTGCTCAACAGCAAAGCGATCGAACTCTTACCCCAAACCTCGTACGTGCGACGAGTTCAGCATCAGCTCGCTGAAAAATACCGGCTGCACTCGCGCAGCACAGGTCTTGAACCTAACCGTCGCGTTCGCATCTATAAAACCGAGTAGCACCCAAACGTGCGATCGGCTAGGGTGAAAACTTGACTTCGCCGTCATTGCTCACGAGAAACCGGGTGTCGTAGGCAAAGACTTCGTCGTTGATCGTGATTCGACTGTGGACGTTGAAACGATGCATCTGCGGGCCCCCGGTCGCTTTGTGCAACCCGCCGTAGAAGAGTTTGAGCAAAGGCGTCTGGCCCGGCTTGGGTTCTTCGAGTTTGCGCTGAGCAACCAGCATCCGAGTGATTTTTTGCTGGATAGCCAGCGGCAGCAGCCGGTAGGCATCGTCGACTTTGTCGATCATCTCCTGATTTTGCCGCTTGCGCCGGTCGGCCGGCTCGGGGGCATCGTTGACGTAGCGCATGATCGCGTCCCAGTGATCGGCCGCAATGC
>JBDTCU010000229.1:0-3933 GCA_039923415.1 Vulcanimicrobiaceae bacterium | reverse complement strand
TCTCCGAGACGGACGAGCTCCGCGAATAACCCGATGTGCGGTACGACAACGTTTGCTAGGAAATCGTGATAAGGACCGACGCTGGTTTGCAGCGATTCCTGAACGTGTTGCGGCATGAATCCGTTTGGCGGCATGTATCTGTCACTGCTAGTGAATTTTGTGATTCCATGAAGAAGCCAAAAAGCACCGGTGCAAATGCGCAGCAGACCAAGCCAGGTTGCATAAACGCGCGGAGATGGAAGCATCAGACGACAACCTCTTCGGAGTGGCGGCGTGCCAGGGTGAGAATTTGAGACGCGATATCTATTGCAGCATCCGGTTTACCGAGCTGTTCCATCGCCGAACACAGGGTTTGGCGACGCACCGGCGATTGAAGCAGTCCGGTAACGCA
The DNA here is from genome assembly GCA_039923415.1 of Vulcanimicrobiaceae bacterium. Lineage (GTDB taxonomy): Bacteria > Vulcanimicrobiota > Vulcanimicrobiia > Vulcanimicrobiales > Vulcanimicrobiaceae > JALYVT01. The sequence continues at coordinate 3,542 of JBDTCU010000229.1, read as the reverse complement.
GCGCGTCAGATCGCGAGCGCTTTTCGCCCGTGCCGCGGCTTTGCGTTCCACCAAGTACCGGGTATTGCGCTCCTCCTGACCGGGCAGCGGCTTAAACAGAATCATGGGAATCCGCGCGACCAGTGCTTCAGCCGTGGTGAGCCCGCCGGGTTTGGTCAAGAGCACGTCGCTCGCGTGCATATACTCGTGGACGTTATCGACAAAACGCTCGACCCGCAGAGGATAGGTGACGTGATGGGCGGATTCCAGCACGCGGCGCTCCAAACCCGGGTTACGCCCGGCGATAACGACCGCGGACAATGGCTCGGGAACCGCATTCAACGCTTTCATCATGATCTCGAGCGGACCGATGCCAAGGCCGCCCGCCATCATCAGGATAATCTGCCGGTCCTGCGGCAGCCCCAAGCGATCGCGCAGCGATCCGCCGGCTTCGCCGGTCCGCGCGAACTTTCGGCTGACCGGTATTCCCGAAACGATAATCCGTTCGCTTCGGACACCTCGCGCGATCAAAGCGTGGCGCATCTCTTCGGTTGCAACAGCGTATCCGTCGATATTGCGATGAATCCAAAACGAGTGAACCGCGAAATCGGTCACGACGCCAACCACCGGAGGTGAGTCGGCGAACTGCTTCTTGTACTCAGCCATGACGCCGCACGGAAAAGCGTGGGTACAGACCACCACATCGGGCGCTTGAGTTTCGATCAGCGAGCGCAAATTGGTCGCCGTAAATTGGTGAATCCAGGTTCGGAACGGGCCAACCTCGGTCGCCTTCTCGGCCCGGTTGTAAAGAAATCGATACATCTGCGGAATGGTCTTGACCATTCCGAGATACCCGTTTGAGACCACTCGCGAGACGACCGACGCCGCGTACTTATACGAGTCGACAACCTGAGTTTGAATCGTCGGATCGGCCTGCAGCAGTGCGTCTCGAACCGCCGAGGCGGCCGCCATATGGCCTACCCCAACGTTCGCCGATAGAAACAGGACTCGAATTAGGCGTCGCTCCCATCCGGCGACGACTCTTCGGCTAGGACGAAGAAATCGTCTAAGATTTCCTGGGCGAGGTCGTCGTCGGCGAGCAGGGTGCCTTTGATGTCGGTCACGACGAACTCATCATCTTTTTCGCAATAACATACCGCGTACGTGTTGCTCTCATCGTCTTCAACCAAACCGACGACTTCAAAGTCCATCTTTTTTTGGTCGGTCGTCTCGATGACCAGTACGTCGCGAAGCTCCAGGGCGGTGTCTTGCGGGGTATCGCCGTTGGCGGATGACATGGCGGGCCTCCTATTTCAGATAGCGTGCGACGTTGGCATTGTGTTCGGCAAGGGTCTTGGCAAACGCACTGTGTCCGTCACCTTTAGAGACATAGTACAGATAGGCGGACGGCTTTGGATCGAACGCGGCAATAAGCGAAGGTTCGCCGGGGTTCGCGATCGGAGTCGGCGGCAAGCCGGCGTGCTTGTAGGTGTTGTACGGATCATCCCGCCCTACATCGGCATCGGTCAGCACCGTCTTATGTGCCGGCAGGGTGTATTCGAGCGTGGCATCGACCTGAAGCGGCATCTGCAGCCTCAGCCGATTGTAATACACCCCAGCCATCAGCGCGCGTTCGTTGTCAGCCTTGGCTTCACGTTCGACCAACGATGCGACAGTGACGATTTGCGGGATGCTCAGGTGCAGCTTGCGGGCGGCTGATACGGCATTACTAGGCAGTTCCTTGCGAAACTGGCCGGTCAGGACCTTCTCGATCGCTGAGGGTGAAGCACCGATCGGCAGCAGGTAGGTGCTGGGAAACAAAAAACCCTCGAGATTCTTGGTGCGATCTGGGCCGACAACGATCGAGTCGCGCATAAAAGCATCGTAGAGTGCATCGCCGCTTCCTAAGCCCGAATCGCTCAGGCGATCCGCGATCTGCCGCGCAGTGAACCCCTCTGGGATGGTTACCCAGATTGCCACCTGCGCGCCGCCGTGCAGCAGCCGCCGCAGAATGTCGCTCTCGCTTTGGTGCGGGGCGAAGCGATATTCCCCGGCGCGAACTGCATTGTCTTCGTGACGCAGACGAGCAAGAAGCCGAAATGCCAGCGGGTTTTGGATCACTTGCTGGGCAGCGAGCTCGCGCGTGATCTCGGAGAAGGTCGAGCCGCGCGGAATGATGACTCGGGTCGACTGCCGGGGCAGACTCACGTCGCCGTGAACCGCGTGAGAAAACCAGATAGCCGCCGCTGCTACGATCACACAGGACGCGATCGCGATGGCAATCACCAAACCGATCAGATTGCGAAGTGCACGGATCATACAACCGTCCCTTCACGTTTGCGTCTAGCCAGAAAGCTCTCCAATATCAACGCGGCGGCCATTTTATCGATAACCTGCTTACGCTTACTGCGGGATACGTCGGCTGCGATTAAACTCTTGGTCGCTTGAGCGGTCGTCATCCGCTCGTCCGTCCGGTGGATCGTACCGAGAAAGACTCTGGCGAGCGCCTTCACGAAGCCGTCGATACGCTCGGCCGCCAGTCCGCGCCCGCCGCTCAGTGTCACCGGGTCTCCGACCACGAGTTCGGTCGCTCCGTATTCCTTTAGGATCTCGGCAATTCTCGCAATATCATCTCGCACGTTTCTGCGTTCTACTACGCAGAGCGGCATCGCAAAGGTTCCGGCCGGGTCGGCCACTGCGATGCCGATCCGCTTGCTGCCGACATCCAATGCTAAAAGTGCCACCTCAGGGCTTTACAAACTCGGCAGCGTGGACTCCCGCCTTGGGCCGACGCCCCAGATGATGGGCAATCAGCATCTCGATGGCCTTGCGGCTGCCGGATGTCGCGCGAACCGCGGGCCGCAGGCCGCCGACTTTAGGAGCGGCCAGCGCGCGAAAGTTTGCGACGTCAGCCGCTTCCAGTTCGAGCACATTGCGCCAACTCGATTGACACTCCGAACCGGCAAGACCGCCTGATTCGAGATCCAGCCAAGCACCATTTCCTAGAAGGGAGGCACCGCATCGGGCGCAGGACTCGCACGGCGGTGCAAGTCCCAGCGCATCGAGCAGCCGCAACGAGAAGCGCGGGATCAGCGCCAGCGGGTCTTCGATACTGCCGAGCGCCGCAACCGCGCCGATTACCAGTTCGTAAACCTCCGGAAGCGCCAAATCCGGTTCGCAGAATGACTCGATGAATTCGGCGATCATGCTCGCGGCTGCAAATGCTTGCGGCTGCACGACCGCATTCCAGCATGAGGTAGAGATTTCAGCAGCCGTAATAATATCCAAATTTCGACCGCGGTGCAGCGAGAGGGTGGCCTCGCTCATGAACTCCAGGCGACCCGCGAAATGACTCTTCGCGCGACGCACCCCCTTTGCGACCGCGTCGATCTTTCCGCGATCGGTCGTGAACAGCGTAAAGATGCGATCCGCCTCACCGAGATTGCGCCCGCGTAAAACCACGCCCGCCGTCTTATAGGCGCGCGGCGGGCTCACGTTAGCGCATGCGGCCCGAACGAATGGGGCAGCAGCTCGGCCAGCGTGAGGTGGGCCGGCTCGCTCTC
>JBDTCU010000228.1:0-11622 GCA_039923415.1 Vulcanimicrobiaceae bacterium | reverse complement strand
GGGGCAGCCGGTAACGATGCTGAGTCCCGAAGTGATCGGTTTTCGACTGGACGGCGAACTTCGCGAGGGTATGACCGCAACCGATTTGGTGCTGACGATCACGCAGATGCTGCGCAAGAAGGGCGTCGTCGGCAAATTCGTAGAGTTTTACGGCAAGGGCCTTTCCAATTTACCGGTTACCGATCGCGTCACTATCGGTAACATGTCTCCGGAGTACGGCTCGACCTGCGCGATCTTTCCGATCGATGAGCAAACTCTTGAATACCTGCGTTTGACCGGTCGTAATCCGGATCATATCGAGTTAGTCGAAGCGTACGCCAAAGCTCAAGGGCTCTTTCGCACCGATGCTAGCGCCGATCCGCAATTTTCCGACACCCTTTCGCTGGATCTGAGCAGCGTCGAACCAAACCTGGCCGGGCCGACGCGCCCACAAGATCGAGTACCGCTGCATAATGTGAAAGCCTCATTCAATCTTGTGATGAAAGAGTGGGCGGCCGTTCGCGACGCAAAACCGGCCAGCCCGGCGGCCGAGTTCGAAAACGAAGGCGGCGGTGGAACCGCCGTCGCCACTCATCGCGATGTCGAAGTTGCGGACGGATCTGTGGTCATCGCGGCTATCACGAGCTGTACGAACACCAGTAATCCGTCCGTGCTGATCGGTGCCGGACTGCTCGCGAAGAATGCGCGCGCGCGTGGCCTGCAAAGTAAACCCTGGGTGAAAACCTCGCTTGCGCCGGGCTCCAAAGTCGTCACCGATTATCTCGCCAAGTCCGGATTGGACAAATATCTCGACGAGCTGGGATTTAATTTAGTCGGCTACGGATGCACGACATGTATCGGCAACAGCGGCCCGCTACCGCAAAAGATCGCCGAGTCGATCGCCGAGCACGACACCATCGTCGCCGCAGTTCTTTCCGGAAACCGCAATTTTGAGGGTCGAATTCATCCTCAAGTACAAGCAAATTATCTAGCATCTCCGCCCCTGGTGGTTGCATACGCGCTCTCCGGACGGATGGACCTGGATCTAACGACCGAGCCGCTCGGCACCGATACCGAAGGCAGGCCGGTCTACCTTAAGGATATTTGGCCGACCAATGCCGAGATCAATCGGGTTATTGCGGGATCGATCAATGATACGATGTTCAAAGCGCGTTACAGCGATGTGTTTGCCGGTGATGAGAGCTGGGCTGCTCTGCCGGTCCCGACTGGCGAGCGCTACACCTGGGATCCAAAATCCGAATATGTCAAGCTGCCGCCGTACTTCGAGAACATGCCGGCCGATCCGCCTGCCGTTCACGACATTCTCGGAGCTCGCGCGCTGGCGGTACTCGGCGACAGCGTCACGACGGATCATATCTCGCCCGCCGGGAACATCGCGAAAACGAGTCCAGCAGCTAGGTACCTGATGGACCGCGGCATCGAACCGGTCGATTTCAATTCATATGGAGCGCGTCGCGGAAATCACGAAGTGATGGTGCGCGGCACCTTCGCCAACGTTAGACTCCGCAATCGTTTGGTTCCCGGCGTCGAAGGTGGGTACACTCGCTACTTGCCAAGCGGCGAACAGCTGTCGATCTTCGATGCATCGGTGAAGTACAAGACCGATAAAACGCCGCTGATTATCCTGGCAGGCAAAGAGTATGGATCCGGTTCCTCACGTGATTGGGCCGCAAAGGGCCCGATGCTGCTCGGTATTCAAGCTGTAATCGCGGAGTCGTTCGAGCGGATCCATCGCAGCAATTTAATCGGCATGGGAATCCTTCCGCTTGAATTCATGGATGGAGCCGACAGCACGACGTACGGGCTTACGGGCGAGGAAGTCTTCGACATCACCGGATTAGATGACGGGATCGAACCGCGTCAGCATTTGACGATCAAGGTTACCGACGCGCAGCGCCAATCGCTCTCATTCAGAGTGCTGCTGCGAATCGATACGCCGGACGAAGGCGAATACTATCGTAACGGCGGCATCCTGCAGTACGTTCTGCGCCAGCTCAAGGCGCGCAGCTCATAGCATCGCGCGGCGCAGGTCGGCCAGCAGGGCCGCGAGATAAACGTTGAAGCGTGCGGCTGAGGCGCCGTCAATGACGCGGTGATCGTAGGAGAGCGAGAGCGGCAGCATCAGCCGGGGCGCAAACGCTTCCCCGTTCCAGACCGGACGGATCGCCGAACGGCAAACCCCGAGGATCGCGACCTCGGGGGCGTTGATAATCGGCGTGAAATAGGTCCCGCCGATTCCGCCGAGACTTGAAATCGTAAACGTTCCACCCTGCATATCGGCTAAACCGAGTTTTCCATCGCGAGCTTTGGCGGCCAGGGCCGAGGTCTCCGCGGCGATTGCGAGCACGCCTTTGTTTGCGGCGTCTTTGATAACCGGTACGACGAGGCCGCCCGGTGTGTCGGCCGCGAAACCGACGTTGTAATAGTTCTTCTGGACTAGCATATCGCCATCCAGCGATGAGTTGAAATCCGGGAATTTCTGTAGCGCGGCGACGACTGCTTTTATCAGGAACGCCAAGATCGTCACCTTAAGGCCTGACTTGTTTTCGTCGTTCAATTGTCTGCGGAAACTTTCGAGTTCGGTGATGTCGGCGTCGTCGTTGTTGGTGACGTGCGGAATCATTACCCAATTGCGATGCAGATTCGGACCGGAGAGCTTTTGAATGCGCGAGAGCGGCTTGCGCAGGGTCTCGCCAAATTGCGCGAAGTCGATCTGCGGCCACGGGGCTAGACCGAGTGCCGAGCCGTTCGCGCCGGCGCCGGTTTGCATTGCAGCTTTAACGTGACCCTGCACATCTTCGCGAGTAATCCGTGCGCTCGGGCCGCTGCCGCGCACGCTGGTAAGATCGACGCCTAACTCGCGCGCGAAGCGCCGAATCGAAGGACTGGCGTGGACTATCCCATTCGTTTGCGCCGGCATTTGCGCAAGCCGTTGCGTTGCCAGCAGCTGCGGTGCAGTTTCCCGGCGCGCGTTTTCGACCGGCTGAGTCGCTTTGACGTTCGCAGCCTCGACGGGCGTAGCGATCGTTCGCACCGTTGCGATCAGCGCACCCTTAGAGACTTTATCGCCGAGTTTAACCGCGACCTCAACGATCGTTCCGGCTGCGTCAGCCGGGACTTCCATCGTCGCTTTGTCTGATTCCAGCGAAACCAGCGGTGATTCTTTCTCGATTCGATCGCCTGGTTTTACGAAGACGTCGACGACCGGAATGTCTTTGAAATCGCCGATATCCGGTACCCGTAGTTCGACCGTGTTCTCTTGGCCGGACCCCTCCGCTTGGGCAGGTAAATCCAGCTTCGGTTCGCTCTTGGGCTCGACGGGAGCCGGTGCGGTCTGTATTTTCGCAGCAGAGTCGGCCTGCTGGGTTTCAAGCATTAAAATAGTTGCGCCCTGCGATACTGTGTCTCCGATGTTGAGCTTGATTTCCTTAACGGTTCCGGTGTACGGTGAGGGAACTTCCATCGCCGCCTTGTCGGATTCCAGAGTCAGCAGCGGATCTTCTTTTTGAACCGTATCGCCCGGCTTGACCAATATCTCGATCACCGGGATATTCTTGAAGTCGCCGATGTCGGGCACTTTGATCTCGATCAATTCGCTCACCGTAACCCCCCGTTCCTAAACGGTCGCCGGATTGGGCTTGTTCGGATCGATTCCGTACTTGCTAATCGCTGCAGTTACGGTCGAAGCCGGAATTGTGCCTTCATCGGCGAGCGCTTTGAGTGCCGAGATCGCGACATAGAACCGATCGACTTCAAAAAATGCGCGCAATTTGCGGCGGAAATCGCTGCGTCCGTACCCATCGGTTCCAAGTGTCGTGTAGCGGCGGTCGATAAACGGACGAATCTGGTCGGCAAAACTTCGGACGTAGTCGGTCGACGCGATCGCAGGCCCTTGCCGATCCGTCAAACACTGCTGGACGTAGGACAACCTGGGCTTCTCTTCGGGATGCACCAAATTATAGCGCTGCGCCTCGATGCCGTCGCGGTGTAACTCGTTAAAGCTGGTAACGCTCCAGATATCGGCGCTGATTCCGAAATCTTGTGCGAGCAGTTCTGCTCCCGCGATAACCTCGCGCAGTATCGTGCCCGAGCCTAGTAGTTGCACCCGCGGCGATTTCTTTTCGATCTTACCGCCGTCACGCAGCAGGTACATGCCCCTCAGAATGCCGGACTGCGCACCGGCCGGCATCTCCGGATGAGCGTAGTTTTCGTTCATCACAGTGATGTAATAATAGACGTCTTCTTGCTCGGCACACATTCGTCGCATACCGTCTTGAACGATCACGGCCAACTCGTAGCCGTAGGTGGGGTCGTACGAGACGCAGTTCGGAATGAACGATGCAAAAACTTGACTGTGCCCGTCTTCGTGCTGCAAGCCCTCACCGTTGAGGGTGGTGCGTCCGGCGGTGCCGCCGATTAGGAATCCGCGGCTGCGCATGTCGCCGGCGGCCCAGGCCAAATCGCCAACCCGCTGAAAACCGAACATCGAGTAAAAGATATAGAACGGCAGCATTTGGATGCCGTGATTGGAGTATGCGGTTGCTGCCGCGATCCAGGATGCCAACGCTCCGGCTTCGTTGATGCCCTCTTGCAAAATCTGCCCGTGCTTATCTTCACGGTACCACATTAGCTGCGCGGAATCTTGCGGGTGGTAGAGTTGTCCGACCGACGAGTAGATTCCGAGCTGCCGGAACATCCCTTCCATGCCGAAGGTGCGCGACTCATCGGCTACGATCGGAACCACCCGCGGACTGAGCGTCTTATCTTTGATGATCGTGTTCAAGATTCGTACGAACGACATCGTTGTCGAGACTTCCCGATCGCCGCTGCCTTTGAGTTCTTTTTCAAACGCGGAGAGCGGCGGAACCGGTAGGGGGTCGGCTTTGGTGCGGCGTTGCGGAATGCTGCCCAGGGCTTTAGTGCGCTCGCGCAGATACTTCATCTCGGGGCTGTCCGCGGGCGGTTTGTAATACGGAATCTGATCGATTTGATCGTCGGGGATCGGAATATTGAAACGATCGCGGAAAGCGCGCATTGCATCGACCCCCATTTTTTTCGCCTGATGAGCGATGTTCTGAGCTTCGCCGGCTTCGCCCATGCCGTATCCTTTAATTGTCTTGGCTAGAATAACGGTCGGCTGCCCTTTGTGTGCGACGGCGGCCGCGTAGGCAGCTTGCACTTTGCGCGGATCGTGGCCGCCGCGCTGCAGCGCCCAAATCTCATCGTCGGTCCAGTCCGCAACCAGTGCCGCGGTTTCGGGATAGCGGCCGAAAAAGTGGTCGCGCACGAACGTGCCGTCATTGGCTTTGAACGTTTGGTAATCGCCATCGAGGCATTCGCCCATCAGTTGCACGAGCTTGCCGCTCTCATCTTTTTCAAGCAACGCGTCCCATTTGCTGCCCCAAATGACTTTGATCACATTCCAACCGGCGCCGCGGAAGACGCGTTCGAGCTCTTGAATGATCTTGCCGTTGCCGCGTACCGGGCCATCGAGGCGCTGCAAGTTGCAGTTGATGACCCAAATCAAATCGTCCAGCTTTTCGCGCGCTGCAAGCGAGATTGCGCCCAGCGATTCGGGCTCGTCCATCTCTCCGTCACCCAGGAACGCCCACACTTTGCGATCGCCGCTGTCGATCATCTTGCGATCGTGCAGATAGCGCATGAAGAACGCCTGATAGATCGACATGATCGGGCCCAGACCCATCGAGACGGTGGGGTACTGCCAGAACTCCGGCATCAGCCAAGGATGAGGATACGACGAGAGCCCTTTCCCGTCGACTTCCTGACGGAAGTTCTCCAGTTGTTCGACGCTGATCCGGCCTTCTAGAAAGGCGCGCGCATAAAATCCAGGTGACGAATGGCCTTGCAGGAAGACCAGGTCGCCGCCGTGCATTTCACTCGGAGCGTGAAAGAAATGATTGAACCCGACATCATAGAGGGTTGCGGCTGATGCGAAGCTGGCGACATGGCCACCCAATTCGGATGAGGTCTTATTGGCGCGCACGACCATCGCCATCGAGTTCCAGCGAACGTAGTGGCGCAAGCGCGTTTCGAGTTCGTCGTTCCCGATCGGCGCCGGCTGGTCACCGGGCGGAATCGTGTTGATGTAGGGAGTTTCAACCCCAAGCGAAACCTGGGCACCCCCGCGACGCGCCGCATCGATCAGTTCCTCGATCAGCTGGGCCGCGCGGGCCGGTCCTTCGGCGCGCAAAACCCCATGCATGGCGTCCAGCCACTCCAGGGTTTCTTGCGGGTCTGGGTCTTGCCCGTACATCCTCATGGGCGGCTTCTTCCGCCGACCCTTTCAACTCACCCGCCCATGGACCGGTCCAATCTGCCGTTTGGAACAGTCCATCACAGCTACAGCTCGGAATCTTCCATGTCATGCTGAGCAGGCTTCGCTTTCAGCGAAGTCCTGCGCTCGGCTTGCCGCCGTTCTTCACTAAGCACAACTGCGATTGCCGCGAGCACGATCACTCCGCCGCAGATCGCAACGCCATTGAGGGACTCGTGAAAGATGATCAGCGCCAGAATGCCCGCAATCACCGGTTCGAGAACGGTTGCAAACGAGATCGCGTTTGGCGAGAACCAGCGCAGCGAAGCATTTAGTGCGGTATGACCGATCAGTTGCGAGATAATTGCCATCGCCAGGATGCCGCCCCACGCGATGCTATCGTGAAGCGGCGGGGGCGACTGGTGCGCGAATAGCGCAGCCGCGAGCAGTACGAGTGCGGCCCAGCTATAGGTGCGTGTGACGATCGCGCGGGTGTCGAACTGATCGCGGACTTCGCGCACCAGTATCCAATACGCGCCGATCGCAAATGCGCCGATCAGCGCCAAGATCGCGCCGAGTACGCCGTGCCCGGGTATCGGTGGCGGGCTTTTCGCGAAACCGACAACCAGCAGTAATCCAATTGCGCCGGCGCCGAACGCCGTCCAGCCGATGTGGGAGAGCGCCCGTTTGAGGAAGATCGTGTCGTAGAGTGCCGTCCAGATGGGGGTCGTCGTCACCAGCAGCGTTGAAACCGCAACGGTCGTATACTCTAGCGACGATATCCACCCAACGAAATGCACCGCTAGGCAAAGACCCGCTGCCATCAAAATGCCGCGCTGTTTGGGCGTCGATCTCTTCCGCTTGATGTCGCCGCGAACGGCCGCAATTCCAAGCAAAACGGCTGACGCGATGACCAAGCGAGCGGCGCTGACGGCAATTGGATCGGCGCCGGTAAGCGCATAGCGTGCAAAGATCGCGGCCGCACCAACCGCTAACTGCGAAATGCCGAGAACTGCATAAGGCGCCGCGTTGCGATGCTGCATCGTAGGCGCAACGAGTTATCGTAACGCGTGTGCGAGCCCTCGTCAGGTCGACCGGGGCGAAGCACCCGGCGGGAAATTTCAAACCATTTCGGGTATATAGGAGACCTCGAACGCGGGAGCTTGTGGTGCGTTAATGCGAACCGACGGGCTGAGAGGGCGAGAGGATCGCCGACCGTTAACCTGATCCGGATAATGCCGGCGAGAGGGAGGTATCATGACTGTGATTGCAACGGCGGCTAAGAGCGGTACGCGTAAAATCTATTCGTTCGGCTCGGATCCATCGATTCGGGTGCCTATGCGCGAGATCGCGCTGACCAACGGCGAGAGTCATGTCGTTTACGACACCAGCGGACCGTACACCGACCCCGACGTGGTGACCGACGTGCGTCGCGGACTGGCACCGATTCGGGCCGGCTGGATCGAGGCTCGCAAGGACACGGTCGAGCTGGAAGCGGCAACGTCGATCTACCGGCGCGGGCGCGAAGCGATGACCGAACTCGACGACCTGCGTTTCAAAAACCTACGCAAGAGCCGAGTAGCCAAACCCGGCGGCAACGTTTCGCAGATGCATTACGCGCGTAAAGGCATCGTCACCCCCGAGATGGAGTTCATCGCACTCCGTGAGGGCTGCGAGCCCGAATTTGTGCGCGACGAGGTTGCGCGCGGTCGAGCGATCGTTCCGGCCAATATCAATCATCCCGAGAGTGAACCGATGATCATCGGTCGTAATTTCTTGGTGAAGATCAACGCTAATATCGGTAACTCGGCAGTCACCTCGACGATTGAAGAAGAGGTCGAAAAGATGACTTGGGCGACACGCTGGGGGGCCGACAACGTCATGGATCTCTCGACCGGCAAGAATATTCACGAAACGCGCGAGTGGATTCTGCGCAATTCACCCGTGCCGATCGGTACTGTGCCGATCTATCAAGCGCTGGAGAAAGTCAACGGAAAAGCTGAAGAGCTGACCTGGGAACTCTATCGCGATACGTTGATCGAGCAGGCCGAGCAGGGCGTCGATTACTTCACCATCCACGCCGGCGTATTGCTGCGCTACGTTCCGCTCACCGCTAACCGAATAACCGGCATCGTCTCGCGCGGCGGTTCGATTCTGGCAAAGTGGTGCCTCGCACATCACGCCGAGAACTTTCTCTACACCCACTTCGAAGATATCTGCGAGATCATGAAAGCCTACGATGTCAGCTTCTCGCTCGGCGATGGATTGCGTCCGGGATGTTTAGCCGACGCCAACGATGCTGCCCAGTTCGCAGAGCTGGAGACGCTCGGAGAGTTAACCCAAGTGGCGTGGAAACACGACGTTCAGACGATGATCGAAGGTCCGGGTCACGTACCGATGCATTTGATCAAAGAGAACATGGATAAGCAGCTCGAGATTTGCAAGGAAGCCCCGTTCTACACGCTTGGGCCGCTCACGACCGATATCGCACCGGGATACGATCACATCACGAGCGCAATCGGTGCGGCGATGATCGGCTGGTACGGGACCGCAATGCTCTGCTACGTGACGCCTAAAGAACACCTTGGCCTGCCCAATAAGGAAGACGTCAAAGACGGGGTGATCGCATACAAGATTGCGGCGCATGCGGCAGATGTAGCCAAAGGACATCCGCACGCTCAGCACTGGGATAACGTGCTCTCCAAAGCGCGCTTTGAATTTCGGTGGGAAGATCAGTTCAATCTTTCGCTCGATCCGGAAACCGCGCGTGAGTTTCACGATGAGACCCTGCCCGCAGACGGCGCGAAAGTTGCGCACTTCTGCTCGATGTGCGGCCCACATTTCTGTTCGATGAAGATCACCCAAGAAGTTCGCGAGTACGCGCAGCGTGGGATGGAAGAGAAATCCAAGGAGTTCGTGGAGAAGGGCAGCGAGCTTTACGTCGCCGCAGAGTAATCCCGAGCCGTGCGCGGTCCTGTTCGATCGCGACGGCACGCTGATTGAAGATGTACCGTACAGCGGAGACCCGGATCGGGTCGTTCCACTGGCTCAAGCGCGCGAATCGCTCGATCGACTGCGCGCCGCCGGGCTTCCGGTCGTCGTTATCTCGAATCAAAGCGGCATCGGGCGTGGAATGATTACAGCCGCGCAGGCTGAGTCGGTTAATCGTAGAGTCGAAGAGCTGCTTGGACCGTTCGACGGCTTGTTCTACTGCCCGCATGCGCCGCAGGACGATTGCGAGTGCCGCAAGCCGAAGCCGAAATTGATCTTGGATGCAGCCGAGGCGCTGAGCGTTCCGCCGGCCTGCTGCGTCATGGTCGGCGATAAGGTGAGTGACATTGAAGCGGCGTCTAACGCCGGTGCGCAAGGCTTTCTACTCGGCCCATCGTTCGGACTACGCGATGCGGTCGATCGGATTCTACGCGTCTAGCGGGTGGAGGCGCTCCAGTAGGCTTCGCCGCTTTCATCGAGCTCGGCCAGGGCCGCCCCATCTTGCCAGGTGTCGTGCGCAACGTGAACGGTAGCGTTGATATGGTGCCAAATGGACATCACTCGCACAACATAGTTCTGGGTTTCGGTGTACGGTGGAATGCCGCCGTAGCGCGTGACCGCTTTTGGTCCGGCGTTGTACGCCGCGCATGCGAGTTGAAAGTGATTGGGTTTGTGCACGTAGCGGCTGAGTAAGCCGCCTAGATAGCGGGCGGCCCCTGAGAGATTTTGATTGGCGTTGAGCGGGTTGACGCCGAGATTCACGGCGGTCCCGGGCATCAGCTGCCCGAGTCCTAGCGCTCCGACGTTCGAACGCGCATGGGTATGCCAGCCTGATTCGACCGTTACTAACGCCACCAGCAAGTTGGCATCGACTTTCCAATGCGAGGCATTGCTCAGCACGTGTTGGGCTAAGTCGCGGCTCTGCCAGAGGGGCAGCTGCGGGTTGATCTTCCGCAGAACCCGAGCGTAGGCCGAGATCGTTTTTTTGCTGGTCGCGGCTGATGCCGGTGCGATACAAAAGCTGATGGCAGCCACGATCAAGATCGCAGTACAGAGTTTCCGCATAGAGAACTCTTCGGCGAAAGCGCCGGCTTCCTCTAGAGGAACGACCTTCTGAGCAAGCATCACGCATGGTCATCGCGAAAACGACGGGCGATGAGCCGCAAATCTCCTATGACTCCGCTGAAGCGACGCCGATTAAGCATTGGAGTGCTCGCCTTCTTCATCGTGATGTGCGGGATGATCGGCTGGGGGCAGTGGTACGCCTATCATCATAATGTGCCGACTTACGAGCGGCGCGCGAAATGAAGCTCGAAGGCACCGGCAAATTGCTGCGAATCTTTATCGGAGAGAGCGATCGGCATGGTGCCCAGCCGCTCTATACGGCGATTGTCGATGCGGCTCGCCGCTCGGGCCTGGGCGGTGCCACCGTCTTCAAGGGTATCGAGGGTTTCGGCGCTCATTCGGTCGTCCACGCCGCCCGAGTTTTCGATCTCTCGACGGATCTGCCGGTGTTGATCGAACTGGTCGACACCGAAGAGAAGATTCGCGCCTTTATTCCGCAACTCGACAAGATGGTAACTGAAGGGATGATTACGCTGGAGAGCGTCGAGGTGATTCGCTACAAGAGCGGATCGCCGAAGCGATAATCGAGTGCTCGACCTTCAATCAATCGCGGCGGTGCTGGTCGGAGGCGGCATCGGGTCGGTGTTGCGCTACTTTATCAGCTTTTGGATGGTCCAGCGGCTGGGCGCCGGTCTGCCATGGCACACGCTGGCAATCAACGTCAGCGGAAGTCTCATCATCGGAATAGTTGGCGAACTCTCGCAAGTGCGGGCAGTCGGCATGGCGCCGGTCATGCGAGTTTTTCTGATGGTGGGTGTACTCGGCGGCTTTACAACCTTCTCCACGTTCTCGTACGACGCGCTGAATCTGCTCGGCGAACGGGCCGGTTGGTTAAGCCTCGGATATATGATAACCAGCGTGGTGCTTGGCGTCGGCGCGGCCTTCTTGGGAGTCGCGTTCGTGCGTGGAATGGTGGCCCATAGTAGTTTTTGAAAGTAATTTGATGGGTTTCGCTCCTGCGTCTAGAGGAAAGCGCGACTTTTTGACCGGACGAAATCACCTAGGAGGATCTCATGACGCGTCGCTTTTCAACTGTCTTTTTTTTATTGGCCGCGCTGCTTTACATGCCGGCGCTCGCAAGCGAGGCCCCCAAGCCTGCGCCCAGTCCGAAACCGACGCCGAAGGCTTCGAGTTCGCCCGCACCCGCCTATTCCCGGATGATGTGGCGCGAAGTCGGGCCTGCGATTAGCGGCGGGCGAGTGAGCGCCGTCGTCGGAACGGCGAGCGATCCG
>JBDTCU010000227.1:0-5454 GCA_039923415.1 Vulcanimicrobiaceae bacterium | reverse complement strand
GATTGGTTGACCTTGCGGCTCAGAACAAGCATGTTGCCCTCCTTGGCTTCGTTGGGGTTGAGAGCGCCTTCTTTCCGCGCCCGCAGAGCGCCTTCCGGCGGCTAGGGCGCAACCGCGGCGGCTGGCGAATCGTCGAGGTCGGCCTTGCGAGGGATTGGTTGGCGTACCGGATAGTTAGAGTTCTCAAGCATGATCTGGCGGCCGCGATGCGTCTTCAAGTTCATGACTACCGGCGCCAGGAGGTTCATAGTCATCTCTTCGGCGTTTTTACCCACTACTACAACTCCAAGAATTGTGAAGTCTTCGGGCTTCTGCAATTCCAACGCGCTAGTGGCGTAAGCCGGCATCTTGGGATCGTAATCCGGAAAGATCGACCACGGATCGGCCGTCGGCAGCGCGAAAGTAACATCGTCCAGACTTTGCAGCCAAATGAAGTTCTGCTGATCCGGCAGGCTCAGCGCCAGAAAGCGATGCAGGTGCGCGAACCCCGGAAGGCCCCAAGGGAACTCAAAGACTTCCGTTTCGGAGAACGTAAACGACCCGAAGCGCGGAAATTCAATGGTCGTTGGTTCGTGCATATCCATAACGGCGTTCATCTCTCCTGGCTGCTCCTACTGTAAAAAATCGAAGAGCGATTTACTCTCCAGACGGGTGGTGGTTCCGTAAGCCGCCTGCAGGGCGGTTTGAGTCTGCGAGAACTGCGAGACCACCTTAGCAATATCGGCATCTTCAATACTGGATTGAACTGCGGTGTTGTTAACTATCAGTGAACTTGTGGTACCCCCCACACTCGAAAGCGTCTGCAGATTCCCTCCGACGGTGGACCGCGCGCTTAACAGCGCTCCGGTAGCGTGATCGATGTCACCGAGTTGACGCGAAAGGTTGCTGACCACATCGGCTTGCTGGGTCAGACCGAAAGCCTCGACGAAATTCCCCGTGTTGGCGGCCCCCGCGCTCGGCACATCGCTGATCTGAAATGGCTGACCGCTCGGCGTGCTCAGGACCAATCGCTGGGTCTTGGCGTTAAAACTGGCGGTAACGCCGGTAAGTGCGGCCTGAGCGTTGATTTGCCCGACAACGCTTGCGCCAGTCGGAGGCGGCCCATCTTGGACCGGAGTCGCGGGCGCAAAGGTGAATGTGAAGCCCGCGCCAACTGCCGACGAAATGTTGATCGAGACATTTCCGCTGCTGTCGGCCTGAACCGGGATCGCGAAATTCGGCGAAGCCAAGGTGCTCAGGGGAGCTGAGGGGCCAACCGCAATCACCGTTCCGGGTGTATTGACCTGCGTCGCACTCGCGTCAACGACGCTGCCGTTAGCTAGCGTATCGCGCAAATTCACCAGCGACTGAAAGACATCGGGCGACCCGTCGGAGGCACGTAAATTGAAAGCCTGCTGCGCGCTGACCGAGAGCGGGATGCTTTGGCCGCTCGAAAATTGCTCGGATTGCGTCGCAAAATTTCCCCCAAACGTAACCGCGCTCACCGGCGACCCCGTACCGGATAGCGGAGGATTGGTCGGTGCGTTGGTACCGGCGAAGACGTACTTTCCGCCGTATTGCGTGTTGCCCACGCTGATGGCCTCATTGAGAAGGCCATCGACTTGCGAGGCCAAGTTTTGCCGCTGCGAAGGCGAAACCGCGTCGCTGGAGCCTTCAATCGCAAGAGATCGCGCCTTCTGAACGATATCGCTCAGGGTGCTAAGTGCGCCGTCTACCGTGTTCAGCTGCGAGGTAGCGTCGCCGATGTTTTTCGTGGTTTGATTGCCTTGCGCAATGTCGGTTCGGACCTGCAAATCTTGAGCGATTTGGGTTGGATTGTCCGAAGCGACGTTAAGCTGCTTCCCGGTCGACAATTCGTTGCCGAATTGGGCTTGCTGACTGGAAAGATTGTCGATCGTGCCGATCTGCTGATCGTAGATGGTCGAGGTTGCGATTCGCATGTTTGTTCAGTGCCTCCGTGCTACTGTCCGAGCGAGTTTATGACGGTGTTGAGTAAGGAATCCAGGACGTTAATCGTACGAGCCGCGGCCTGGTAGGCATTTTGGTACTTGATCAGGTTTTGGGTTTCTTCATCGAGATTGATGCCGTCGACGCTTTGCCGCGCTGTGTTGATACTGCTAGCCAACGCCGTTTGACTCACGACCCCCGCATTAGCGGTTTGGCCGTCCAAGCCGACTTGGGTGATCAAGTTCCCGTAATACTGGCCGAGGGTCTGGACTTGGGCCGATGAGATCGAAAAACCGGCCGGATGGACCTGTGTGAACGTCGCCGTGAAACTGCCCGGCGCAACCGTATTGATCGCGGTGACGACCACGTTCTCTTGGTTGGGTGTGCCGGCGTCGACGGTCAGAATTTCTCCGACTTGGACGTTTGCATAGGCTCCCGCGGCCGGCGCGGTGATCGTAACCGACCCGGCCGCCGCGACGGCGGACCCGCCGGTAGTTTGAATTGCCGGAACGCCGACATTCGCGCTGAAAAGTTTGAGGATTGCGTTGGCCGCGCCGTTGTCGTTTGCGCCGAACGCATTTCCGCTATTTTGAACGACCGCTCCGCCGCCATTCTGCAGAGCATTCGCACCCAGCACTCCGATCAGCGAGGACGACGGCGTTGCGGCAGCCCAGTTCGAATCGGAGATCGAGAAGGTTGGATCAGTCGGCGTGCCGGCCGCTTGCTGCGCGGCGCGATGAACGAGATCAATGTTTGCGGGATCGCGCGCGAACACGATCTTCTGGCCGGTCGGATCAAACGACGCCGTAACTCCGAACTGCTTGGAGTTGAAACTTGTAATGAAATGGTCGATCGTGTCGGAGTTGCCGCCGGCCAGCGTGCTATAGGCGAACGTCTGGACGACGCCATCAACTTTCACGCTTAGCGTTCCGCCCAGACCAGCGACCGGCGGAGAGTTCGCCAAACTCGCATTGTTGTCGAGCTGGGCAGACGTATCGACGGTATTGTTGGCGGAGTTCAACCCAGCGACCAGATTGCCGGCGGCCGTGGTCGCGAGCGCGGCCGGAAGCTGCGATGGGGTTGTAATCCCAACTTGAATGTTGCTTGCGGAGATCGGCATATTGCCGACGATCGGGGCAAACAAGCCGACCCCGGCGATTCCATTTTGATCGTAGCCGGCTTGAGTTATTCGGTTCACTTCGCTCGAAAGCGATTGGGCGAAGTTGTCCAGTTGCTGACCGTACGGCGTCAACTTGTTATTGTAGAGGTCCTGGTAGCCGGCGAGTTGCCCGCTGCCGAGCGGAATCGGCTGAGGCGCGGCGGGATTCGCATCGCCTGCAAAACCGATAACGAACGCCGGCGTACCATTTGGGTTCTGACTGATGACCGGCGGTGCGAGATGATACGCGATCGTATCGTTGACTAAAGCTTGCCCGTTGACAGATACCAGGGTCGACCCGTTGGGCTGAACGCTGGTCTGAGTCGAGATATATTGGGAGAGCTGATCGATGAGGTTGTCGCGCTGGTCGGCAAATGTGTTCGGATTATCACCCACCGCCGTCGACGCGCGAATCTGGCTGTTCAGCGCCGCGATCTGATCGAGAATTCCATTGACCTTCACCACAACACCGCCGGCTTGGCCAATCGCCTGGCTCTTCTGCAAGGTGACGCTATTGGCCGCGTTATTGAGCGAATTGGTCAGCGCTTGGGCCTGCTGGATTACGTTCTGTCTAACCGATGTGCTAGAGCCGCTCCCAGATTGTGCGCCTAGCTGATTGATCGCTGTCTGAAACGCGGTAAATTGCGCTCCGACACCGCTATTGGGGTCGCCGAACGACGATTGAACCGCATTGAGCTGCTGCTGCTGAACCGTGAAGAAGTTCTGCGAGGATGAGGCGCCTCGAAACAAGGCATCGTAAGAATCTTGATGGATCCGCTGCACGCTTGAGAGCACGACGCCATCACCGAACGTTCCACCAACGTGAGTGGAAGCGAACGGAGATCCCACGATTGCAGGGGCTTCGTCCAAAACTGCGATTTGACGCGAAGCGCCCGGTGTATTGACATTAGCGATGTTATCCGCTGTAACGTTTTCAGCCGCTGCGAAGGCGTCCAATGATTTTCCCATCAGACCGATTGGAAAGAAGCTCATACCATTAACACTTACTGCTGAGCAGCACGCTGCCGGTGGGCGGCGGAACGAACCCGCGACGCTTATACGTCCCGGGTGTATCGCTCGCGGCGCGCTGCAGCTCGGAGGTCAGCTTCATCAAACGCTCCATCCCACCGAGGATGAGCGCTTTATTATTTGCGTTCGTGATTCCGACCGAGGTCGTTTGGTAAGATATCTCAGTCAACCGCTGATTGAAGGTACGGTACAGCGATTGCGGCGCGTACGCGCAAACCTGACGAAGCGCCAAGGCTCCGAATCCACGCACTTGCATACCACGGCGCTTGGCCACGACCGTTTGATGCGCTGTTCGAGCTGTGTCCACCGCACGCTCGGCTACCTCGATCTGGGCGGCGACGTTTTGCACCAACGCATTCGTTAGCGTAAGTGCCGCTTGATTCAAACGAGCCAAACTCTGCGACTCATCCAAGAGCGCCTGCCCGAAGGCTTCCCAAGAATCGCTCACGGCTCTAACTCCGAAGGAACGGCGATCTTCGATTCGGCCGCTGAATCCGAAAGTACGCTGGAACGAAGCTGCTCCTCGAGCACCTTGGCAATTCCGAAACTACCGCTCTTAGCGACCGATTGCGCGCGCTCCGAGTCGAGCATATCGTTCCAAGTCCCTTGTGCCGCCGATTCCTTACCGAAGATCGAGTCTTTCGGGACCGTGGCATGCATCGCTTTAAAGAGCATGTTGACGAAGACGCCTTCCAGTTGTTGGGCCGCGGCGTGCAAGCGCGCCAGCGCCGTGGTCTGCCCGGCCGTGAGCTCGGGCTTACCTACCTGCGGGATTTTCTGAATATCCACTATTGGATCTCAAGCTCGGCTTGGAGCGAGCCGGCTTGACGGAGCGCCTGTACGATGGCGATTAAGTCGCGCGGTGAGACGCCCATCGTGTTGAGTGCCCGCACAACTTGCGAAAGGCTGGCGGCACCAGCGATAAACGTGAGTTGGCGATTCTTTTCGCTAGCCCGAACCGTGGTGTTGGTAACGGTCTGGCCCGGCGCCGTCGTAAACGAGGGAGGCGGAATAAAGCTATTGCGGGTCGTGATCGTGATCGAAAGGTTACCGTGCGCGATTGCGCACGGTGCCAGCTTGATGTCGCCGCCGAAGACGATCGTGCCGGTGCGTTCGTTCATTACGACCTTCGCCAGTTGATCCTGGTTCAGCGTCACGTCGCTCGCGTCTGCTAGAAACTGAACCGGGTTGTTGCGATAGGTTCCAGGCAGCGAAACGTGGACCGTTTCGGCGTCGAGTGCGCCGGCGGTCCCGCCGCCGAACGTCCGGTTAAGGGCCTTTGCCAGATCGGCCGCGGTCTTAAAATCGGGCGTCGTCAA
>JBDTCU010000226.1:0-3070 GCA_039923415.1 Vulcanimicrobiaceae bacterium | reverse complement strand
CAGAGCGAGGTCAACGACCTGGCAGTTCGTATCGCACGCGAACTGGACGGCACGGAGTTCGACCCGGCAGAGCTGGAAACGATCACCGGCCGCCTCGATGCATTGGAGCGCATGAAACGAAAGTACGGCGACTCTATTCAGAAAGTTTTGAGCTGCCGCGAGAGATTCCGCGCCACCATCGATGACTTCTCAAATCGAGACGAGCGGGCAGCAGAGCTGCAACGCGAAGTCGACTCCGGTGCGCTTCGCCTAGGCATTGCTGCGAAGCGTTTGAGTGGCCTGCGCCGTAAGGCCGCAGATCATTTGCGGCAGCGTATGAAAGAGGAACTCACTGAATTGGCCCTTCCATCGGCGCGTTTCGAGGCCACCTTCCGCGAACTCGATGAAATTGGTCCTGAGGGTGCAGAGCAGATTGAGTTTGTCCTCGCCGCAAATATCGGCGAGCCGGAGCGTCCGCTCGTGAGAGTCGCCTCGGGAGGCGAGCTCTCGCGGGTGTTGCTCGCGCTGGTGGTCGTTCTTGCGGCCGCGCGCGAACGCACGACGCTGATCTTCGATGAGATTGATGCCGGGATCGGCGGGGTAACCGCTGCGGCGGTGAGTCAGCGCCTTGAAAAATTAGCAAGAATGACTCAAGTGCTGTGCGTCACCCATTTAGCTCAGATCGCGAGCGGCGCCGATCGACACTATGTCTTGGAAAAACGTGAGAACGCCGGAGTTACTTCAATCGAAGTCTCCGAACTGGAAGGGAAGGCAGGTCGAACCGCGGAGTTGGCAAGAATGCTTTCGGGACAAACGCACGCGGCCGCTCTCAGGCATGCCGCTTTACTGCTCGAGCGCGGGTCGACTCCGGCTTGATATTTTATCGCACATTGGGAGAATGAGCGCAATTGTGGATACAGTAAAAGCGTCATGATAGGACGATCGTTACCGCCGCTTGGGCTGGCGTTTGGTCTCCTGGCTGCACAGCTTGCCGGCCCGTTGGTCGTCAATGCGCAGCAAACACCGTCGCCAGGCCCAGCCGACCCAGAACTTTCGGGGATTCTGCAACGGCTGGCTTTCGAGCCGACCGTACCCCAGCAGTACAGCGCGGCGGTGAGGCTGCATGTCCACCTTCGAGTTTTCCCGTGGATATCGATCACACTTCATGGCAACGAAGCCTATAAGCACCCGGGGCTCTATCACTTCGTTTTTCGCGGCGTTCCGCGAGCCGCCGAGCACTTCAGCGATCTGGCATACGATCTGGGGGATGCGTCGAATTGGCCGGACAAATACACAATCTCGCTGCTAACGCGGCCGGCTACCGGTATCGATCCCGTGATCGAACTTCTGCCAAGGAAACGCGGCATGGTTAAAACACTCGATGTTACGGTTGATTCCGTCAAGGGCCACATCATCAAGGCGATTTGGAAGCGGTTCGACGGCGGCACGATTACGCTCTTGCAGCATTATGGTGCAGTCGGTACCAGAGAGATCGTCAGCGAGCAAGACGCCCAAATTCGCATTCCGCACATGAGCGCCGACCTGGTCGCAACCTATACCGATTTTGCAATCTAAATAACGTATAAGGAGAGACTATGATTACCGCAGCTCCGCCGACAGCCCACTATCCATGGTTCCCAAGCCAAGGCATCTATCAGCCAAGCGTAATGGAATCGCAGTATGTTGGATGCAACTATTTGCGCGGCCAACTCTCGCCCTATCCATTTGGTTCGGATTATCCGATGCAGGCGCAGATCAAAGATCGCAACGGCAAAATGGTGAAGGTCAGTTTCATGCCGTGGCCGGGCGCCATCTACGATTCAGCCCTAAAGGACGACAACAACCCTGTACTATTGCGCAATTCGTACTGGTATCAACTCGATAACCCGCCCGCACTTCAGGGGCACTGCTAACTTATCGTGTGAATCTTCAGCACGTTGGTGCCGCCTAAACCGACCGGCATTCCGGTCGTGAAAGCGACCTGATCGCCGGCTTTAGCTAAGCCCTCGGTTAGAAGCCGCTGCTCGGTGATATGCAGGAGTACATCAATTGACGAGTACTTCTCGATCAGCAGCGCTTCCACGCCCCACAAGAGCGCCAAGCGACGCGCGACGCTCTCCTCGGGCGTGAGCGCGATGATTCGCGCGCGCGGACGAAATGCAGCGATGTGGTGAGCTGTATTGCCGGTGGTCGTGCCGGTCACGATGTAGGCCAGCTGCAGCTCTTCGCTTGAACGGGTCGCCGCTTCCGCGATCGAACTCGCGGCGTCCGCAATCGCGTTCTCTAAACGACGATCGCGCAGGGTCGCGTGTGGATAATGCTTTTCGACTTCGCGCGCAATCTCAGCCATCACTCGCACGGCCTCGGTGGGGTACGCTCCGCGCGCGGTTTCGCCGGAGAGCATGATCGCGTCGGTGCCGTCTAGGATCGCATTCGCGATGTCGGCGGCTTCAGCCCGAGTGGGCCGGCTATTCAGAATCATCGATTCCAGCATTTGGGTGGCGGTAATCACCGGTTTGCTGGCTCGGTTGCAGCGCGCGATCAACTCTTTTTGAATGATTGGAACCAACTCGAGCGGCATCTCAATGCCGAGATCGCCGCGCGCAACCATAATCCCGTCGGCAATCTGAATGATGTTTTCGATATCCTCGAAGGCCTCGTGCTTCTCGATCTTAGCGAAGACCGGGGTGTTCTTCCCGCGTTCGGCGATGAACGACTTGACTCGATTGATGTCTTCGGCGGAGCGGACGAACGATACGGCAACGTAATCGACGTGTTGCGCGAGCCCGAACTCCAGATATTCGAGATCGCGTTCGGAGACGGCCGAGACGTTTAGCGATCCGTCCGGGTAGTTGATACCCTGGGTCGCGCGCAGCTCACCACCGATTTCAATCGTCGTCTCGATCGTCGTGGCGGACTTCGAGATAATTCGCAGCGTGATTGCGCCATCGGCCAAATAGAGCCGGTTACCGACCGCGACGTCCGTCGGCAAGTCCCGATAGGAAACGCTGACGCCTGCTGCGCTCCCCTCTCGTTCTTCGGTAGTGAGCAGAAACGGTTCGCCTTTGTTCAGATACACCGAACTCTGTCC
>JBDTCU010000225.1:0-3235 GCA_039923415.1 Vulcanimicrobiaceae bacterium | reverse complement strand
AGTTGAAAACGCGAGTCCTCCTCCCGGCGCGCGCGCGTCAAGCAGAAGCGCGGAGTATCCCGGCGGCGCGTGATTGGCAAGCTGAATGGCTAGCATCGAACCGGAGAATCCGGCGCCGACGATCGCGACATCGTAGGGTGCGGTCATTCCCTGTAATAATCGGCACAAAACGCGACTAGGCTTTAACGAAGGCGCTCGCAAGAATCCCCGTCCCGAGGGGTTTGGGTAGAATCAAAATGTCCCCGGGACGGGCATTCGCGTTCGTAACGATTCGGCTTGTGTGATGGTTCCGGTGAGCGCGATACCATACTTGGGCTCGGCATCTTGCGCTTCGCGCGAAGCGTACGAGGGCACCCCGTTTTGATGGTGTATTACCGTACCGTCATGAAGAAAAGTCTGTTGTTCATTCCTGGGCCGGTACCGGTTGCGGAACCGGTCTTGGCGGCGATGTCCAAACCGATGATCGATCACCGCGGACCCGCATTTGCAGAGCTCCTCCGCGGGATCGTCGAGCGACTGCAGCCGATTTTCGGAACCAAGAGCGAGATCGTGACGTTAGGCGCTTCGGGAACCGGCGGCCTGGAAGCCGCGCTGGTGAGCACCTTCTCGGCGGGAGCCAAATTGCTGGCCTGTCCGGTGGGGGTCTTCGGCCAGCGATTCGTCAGCATAGCGCGCGCCTACGGCTGCAATGTCGAGGTTTTGGAAACGCCGCTTGGCAATGCGCTCGATCCCGGCGCACTTGCAAGCCGGCTGCGCGCCGATCGCGACAAAGCGATTAAAGGTGTCCTGCTCACCCACAATGAGACCTCGACCGGGGTTGAAAACAACATGAGCGATCTAGCCGAGGCGACTCGCGAACATGGAGCACTCACGCTGGTAGATTCGGTTAGCGGGATGGGCGCTAGCGATTTTCGGATGGATGATTGGGGCTTCGACCTCGTGGTCAGCGCATCGCAGAAGGTTTTTGCGGCGCCGCCTGGTTTGGCGATGATTGCGCTCAGCCGGCGCGCCTGGGACGCGATCGAACGCGCCGAGATTCCCTCGTTCTATTTTGATTTACGCAAGGCCCGAGAGTTTGCATCACTCGGGCAGACTCCGTGGACTCCGCCGATCTCGATCCTATTTGCACTGGATGTTGCGCTCGCGCGCTACCATGCCGAAGGCGCGAAGCACGTGTGGCATCGACACGCGCTCTACGCGCGAGCGATCCGCGCGGCTTTTGCTGCGCTTGGTATGCGGATTTTTTCGGCCCCGGGCGCGCACTCGAATACGGTCGTTGCGGCACGAATCCCGGCTGGAATTTCGGCCGAAGCGCTGCTGAAAACGATGAGGGAGGATCGCGGTGTGATCTTGTCCGGTGGTCAGCTCGAACTCAAAGGCAAAATCGTGCGGATGGGAACGATGGGCGACGTCTCACAGACCGACGTCCTCGGCGCGATCGGTGCGCTTGAGATCGCGCTTTTGGAGAACGATGTCGAGGTCCAGATCGGGAGCGCCGTTCAAGCAGCCCTGCGCACCTTCATCAAACCTGATGACGAGCAAAATATGGATGGACAAACGGGCGTGCGAACCACGGCAGCGTCAAGCTGATCGCGTTATCGATTTTCTTATCGGGTTGGACCAAATAGGCGACTAGCTGCGAACGGTGCAGATCGTGGCGAATGTCTGGCGAGAGCGGGAAAAATAGTACGATGTACAGCACGAGCCACAAAAATACCACCGACTTCACGAAGCCGACGACCGCGCCGGCCAGTGAGTTCCCGATGTTTAGAAGCGGCAGTTTTGCGACGCCATTGAGCAGCCAAGCGATGAGAAGCACCAGCACGTAGGTTGCCAAACCCATCAAAAACATGCCTACAACGTGCGCCGAGCCGGGCGCCAAATGGGTTACCGATTCGATCTGGCGATCTGCGAAACCGTTGTAAAACCAAGGCGTAGTCAAGGCGGCGAAAAATGCGATCGCGCCCGAGAGCTCCGAGACGAAGCCTCGCCGGAAACCTTTAATGACCGCGATCAGCACGATCGCGACGATCAGGATATCCGGCCATATGATACTCATGTGCGAATCGTCGCTCCGAGTTCGGCGCGAAGCGCTTCGAGCGCCGCGGCGATCGCCGCATCGGCATCCAAATCGGTGATCGTTGCGTCGTACTTCTGCATCGTGACGCGGGTCGCCAAGCTCTTGAGGTTTTGACCAACTTGGGCGCCGCGGTATTCATCGAACGCGCGAGCACCCACGCAGAGCGGCCCGATTGCGCGTTGAATGGTCGTTTCGATCTGGCGGGCGGTCACATCGAGCGCGACGAGCAATGCCAGATCTCGATAGGTCGACGGAAAACGAGAGGGCTGCGCGTACGACGGCGTGGCGTAGTCGGGGAAACTCGTCAGATAAATATTGGCGAGGTAGACGGGCAAACGAACGCCGAACGAACGCGCGACTCGGGGATCGGCGGCGCCGATGTTTGCAATTTCTCTCCCGTCGACCATCAGGACGGCGGTCTTGCCGGGGTGCAACCCGGTGCGGGCATCGCGTGTCGTCTCGGGCATGCGCCCGGTCATCTTGTGAATGAGGGCCTCACAATCGCCTTTGATTGCCAGAAAATGTGAATCGTGCCACTCCGGTTCGTCAATCGGCTCGGCCGCAAATCCAAACGAGAGGGTTGGAGTCTCCGAAATATGTTCTTCTTGGGAGAAGACATGCCCGATCTCGAAAACTCGGATTGGCCGATCGATCCGTGCGAGATACTCCAGCATCGTCGGACCGAGGGCATAGCGCAGATACCGCTGATCCTCCGAGAGCGGATTGCGCACCTCGACCGAGCGCGCACTGGGCTCGATTCCGGCCCGCTTGATCTTATCGAATAGCCCCGGGCCGTGCAGCGAATACGACATGATTTCGTGATATCCTAAAGCAGCCACCGTGCGCGAGAGCTTGCGTTCGAGATAATACGCCTGACTGGATATCCCGTGTTCGATTATTGCTGGAATCTCGGCTTCAATCCGATCGTAGCCGCACATTCGCGCCAGCTCCTCGACGATATCGGCCGAGATACCGACATCGCGTCGCCAGAGCGGCGGCGTAATCTCGAACATTCGCTCACCGCTGCCTTCAACGGCGAATCCGAGCGCGCCTAAATGCGCGCGCAAATCACTCTCGGTAAGCTCGAAGCCCAGCGTTCGCTTCACGTCGCTCAGATTGAACGAAATCGCGCCCGGCGGAGTGATTTGGGCGCCG
>JBDTCU010000224.1:0-7391 GCA_039923415.1 Vulcanimicrobiaceae bacterium | reverse complement strand
AGCGGTTGCCGCCGTCAACGACTTACTTGGCCCGGCCCTCGAGGGCACCGATGCGACCGCACAGCGCGAGATCGATCAGCGGTTGATCGAACTCGACGGCAGCGCGAACAAGGCGAACTGCGGCGCCAATGCGCTGCTCGGGATTTCCCTGGCAACCGCTCGTGCCGCTGCGGCCAGTCTTTCGATTCCGCTGTTCCGCTATCTGGGAGGCCCGTCCGCCGCAACCTTGCCGGTACCGATGATGAACGTGATCAACGGAGGCAAGCACGCCGAAGGTGCATTGCAGTTTCAAGAATGCATGATCGTTCCGATCGGCGCGCCGTCGATTCGTGAAGCGGTGCGCTACGGCTCGGAAGTCTTTCACGCACTCGGGAACCTGCTGCACGAGATGGGTCAACCAACGCTTGTCGGAGATGAAGGCGGCTACGCGCCGCACCTGAACACGATCGACGAAGCGATACAGCTCTTGGTGAAAGCGATTGAAAAAGCCGGCTACAAGCCCGGCGACGACGTTGCGATTGCACTCGATCCGGCCTCAAGCGAGTTCTATCAAGACGGCAAGTATTTTGCGCATTCCAAGGAAACGGCCATCAGCTCGGATGAGATGGTGACGCTTTACGAGGAGTTGATCGGGCGCTATCCGATCATCTCGATTGAAGATGGGCTGGCCGAAGACGACTGGAACGGCTGGGCGAAGCTGACTGCGTCGATCGGTGCGAAGTGTCAACTCGTCGGCGACGATATCTTCGTCACGAATACCAGTTTTTTAGCGCGCGGTATCCGCGAAGGCGTAGCCAATGCGATTCTCATCAAGGTGAATCAAATCGGGACGCTGACCGAAACCCTCGACGCTGTCGAGATGGCGCACGAGGCCGGCTATCGCAGCGTGATCTCGCATCGTTCGGGCGAGACCGGCGACACGACTATCGCTGATATCGCGGTCGCCACGGCGGCCGGTCAAATCAAGACCGGCTCGCTTTCGCGCAGCGACCGGGTCGAGAAATACAATCGTTTAATGGCGATCGAAGAGCAACTCGGGGAGGCCGCGCGCTACCCGGGGAGGAAGGCGTTCGCCGCGCTGGGGCCCGTAGCTCAGCGGTAGAGCGCCCGGCTCATAACTGGTTGCGCGCTGGTTCGAATCCAGCCGGGCCCACGTTTCCGATTGACAGGCTGCCCTCGATTCAAGTAAGAATTGGGGGTTGGTCTGTCCCGCGGCGCCATAGTCTATCGGTTAGGACACCGCCCTTTCACGGCGGGGAGACGGGTTCGATTCCCGTTGGCGCTACCACATCAAGCCCGTAACCACGGGCTTTTTTGATGGGCTCGACAATTCTTGTAGCCATTCGGTAGCCCTTGGCAACTTCGGAGCCTACCTGCTCGATGACCGCAACAGCCGTTCATCTATCTTGGCCACGGCGCCCGCCTGGGCGTCCTGAACCGCGTCTGCGTATATGTTTAGCGTCGTGCTGGCCGCAGAGTGGCCTAGGACGGCTCCAACGGTGCGCAAGTCCACTCCGTCCGTAAGCATCCACGTCGCCGCCGTGTGCCTGGCATCGTGAAGTCGCAATAGAGTGCAGTGACAGCCCAAGTCGGTCACGCGTCGTAACCCTTGTCCTATATGGCTTTTCGCAATGCACCAGTCCGGCCCGTGTCGACTCGTTTCATATCAAATTGTCAGTGGATAGAGCCGACAGTCGATTCCGGCGGCCTCAAATTTTGGTTTGCGCCGGTGAGTCGGGAGCCGCCCTCGAATGGGTTCCCTTTTCCGGGAAGAATCGACTTACCCAATCCAACGCGTGTGGTGGGTTACTGCTAGGTGTTTTGGCGAACCAAGTTCAGCAGGCGCCTTGCCATAGGTTCGCGCCGCCGGTGTCATGATTCGACGGTCCTGTGGAGATAATCGGCGCATTGCGCATGATTTGTCTGGTCCATCTCGCTCCATTCAAAACAGCGACAGCGTCATCGGAAGATTGAATAAAAGTTTCGTTTTCCTAGATGGAGCGTATATAGCTAATCGTGGAGCTTCCCAAACTGTCGTTCACTTTTAGCTGCTCAGTATCGCCGTTGAATCCGCGGACGCAGAGAAGACCAGCCGGGCTCACGACGAAGGACGCTCGCGCGCTCGTCGGTGGCCGGTTTTGGACTTGACGTTCGCATCTCAGCCGTCGTAACCGGCTAGACGCCAACCCGCCGATGGTCGGCCGCCGCCCTAGGATAGAAAGCGGCCACCGTGGCTTTTGGCGAAGGTTGTTTTTGCAAAAGAACTACCGTCGAAAGGACCCACGATGACCAAGACTAGTATCGCACTTTACGGAGCTCGCTGAAAAGGGCCCCGACCTGGATATGCTACGCGAGATGCTGGAATTCGCGACGCAGCGCCTGATGGAATTCGATGTGGAGAACCGCTGCGGCGCCCCGTACGGGGAGCGCGGCATGCCGCGCTCGAACTCGCGCAACGGCTATCGCGATCGGACCTGGGAAACGCGAGCCGGCTCCATCGATCTGTGGCGTAGAACGCTACTACTATTCAGTCGGAAACGCGGACGATGAAGTCCATTTGACGATTCGCAACGGACGCGTCATCGAAATCTACATAACCGCGAACGGCTAGGGTCGGCACGTCGGAACGATGCATAACGTCGATCATTACAGGGCTCAATGAAGCGCAGGCTTGTAAACCGCACGGCTTCCCCTTGCCCGCAGGAAAGGTCGCCGTTTCCTACCAACAATGCGGTTATGACGAATAAGGGCGGACTCATCTCCACCGTGCTTCTCTTCACGCTGGCTGCTTGTGGCGGCGGAGGAGCTAGCGTCCCAGCCGGCTCGGCGGGTGGAAACGCGGTTTTTTCGGGCGCGTTCACGTTAGCGTTCCTTCAGCCACCGGCACTGAAGGCGAGCCCACTCTTCGTTTCGCCCTCCGCCTCGTCTGTTTCAATTACCGTGAACGGCGGGGCGCAGACGATCGCCGATGTAAGTTCGAGTTCACCGAATTGCACCGGCCCGGGCGCAACCCGAACCTGCACGATTCACTTTTCCGCACCGGCCGGCTCCGATGTGTTCGTGATCCAGCTCTTCCAGGGTCCCAGCGGCACGGGGAACGTGCTGGGTACGAGCAGCGTCACGCAGGCTGTCAGCTCGAACGGATTTATCATCGCGGCAACGGTTAACGGCGTGATCGCCTCGGTGCAGATCAGCGCCGCAAACCTGACGTTTACCTCGGGAATTCCGGGTGCGACGACCATCACCGCAATCGCCAAGGACGCCGGCGGCAACGTGATCATCGGCGGCTATACGAGCGCGATAACCCTGACCGACTCCGGCACCACCGGCGCTATCACGGTGACCCCCCTTACGCTAGCGAGCTCGAGCCAAACCGCGACCGCCACGTATGACGGATCAACCTCGATCACAAGCGCAACGATCTCCGCGACGGTACCCACCGTACCCCCCGGGAACATCCAGGCGGTCACGTTGTCGGTCATCGCCGCTCCTTTCACGATCACGGAGTTTTCCAACGGGATCACCCCGGGTGCCACACCCAACCAAATTACAACTGGCGGCGACCGCAATCTGTGGTTTAGCGAGCAAAATCGCGACCGGATTGCTCGGATCACGCCGGTCGGCGTCGTCACCGAGTTTCAAATTCCCACCGCAAACGCGATTCCGCTCGGTGTCGCAAAGGGCTCCGACGGCAACATTTGGTTCACCGAGCAGAATGGAGGTCCGCTAGGGAATGGGGCGATTGGCCGTATCACCCCCGCGGGCACGTTCATTGAATATTCTGCCGGGATCTCGCCTGGCGCGGCGCCGACGGGAATTACGAGCGGGCCGGACGGTAACCTGTGGTTCACCGAGTTGCTCACAGACCAGATCGGCCGCATCACGACTGCGGGCGTTATTACGGAATTCGGTGGGGGAATCTCACCGGGCGCGCAGCCATTCAGGATTACAACCGGTGCCGACAACAACCTGTGGTTTTCCGAGCAAGCGATCGATCGGATCGCGCGCATCACGACCGCAGGCGTGGTTACGGAATTCAGCGCGGGGATTACGCCCGGGGCACAGCCCAGAGGCATCACCGCGGGGCCCGACGGCAACCTGTGGTTTTCAGAACAGTTGATCGACCGTGTTGCGCGCATCACGACCGCGGGCGCGGTAACCGAGTTCTCGACAGGAATAACCCCCGGCGCGGGACCGAACAGCATCACGAGCGGGCCAGATGGAAACTTATGGTTCTCCGAGCCCCTGGGCAATCGAATCGGCCGAATCACCACGGCCGGCGTCGTGACCGAATTCTCCAGGGGATTGAGTGCCGGCGCCAAGCCGCAAGGCATCACGAGCGGCCCGGATGGCAACATTTGGTTTACGGAAGCCAGCATCGACCGGATTGGAAGGCTGCAGCTGTAAGGCGACTTCCAAGGAAATTCCCAACTCTCCGTCATTTCTCACTGCGAAGGAAACTGCCCTTAAGCCAACCTGAGGTGCTACGGCGCTTTGCACGCTTCAATCGGAAGCGTTCCTACGATCAGAAGGTAAAGCCATCCAATTTTCTACAGGCGATGACAGTCGCAGTGCAAGGCATCAAAGAAGATATCCAGCTCCATCGCTGGAGCTGACCCGCTTCCGCGGAGGGTTTTTGATTGGACATCAGGCGGCTTGACTCCGCCGTTCATATTCTACGGGTGAGATGTTTCCGATCGAGGTGTGGCGCCGATGTGGGTTGTACCAACCCTCGATGAAGTCGAAGACCGCCAGCGCGGCTTCGCGCTGCGTCTTGAAGCGCCGGTTCACGAGCAGTTCGCATTCCAAGGTTGCGTTGAAACTCTCGCACATCGCATTGTCATAGCAATCGCCCACAGATCCCATCGAAGGCTTGACCCCGGCTTGTTCGCAACGCTTGCCGAATGCGATCGACGTGTACTGGCAACCCTGATCGGAATGGTGGATGACGTCCTTGGGTTTGCGCCGATGGATCGCCATGTTGAATGCATCGAGCACCACCTGCGTGTGCAAGCTCGCGAACGCGATCCGTTTTGGTCGCTTTTTGAAATTGATTCCTGCTCGCGTACGACCGCGATTCGCGCACAATAACGACGCCGCGTTGCGTGTCCACGGATGACGAGCGCAAACCGGCGACTTCCCCGCGTCGCATGCCTGTCGCGAGTAGAAAGGTCAGCGGAGCCTCCAAGCGATGACCGTGAACAGCGGATAGCAGCGCGTCAACTTCATGCAATTGCAGCGAAGTGGCCTGGGAGCGATTGCGGCGAGGCGGGTCCGTCCTGTCAAGCGGGTTGCGATTGACAGCACCCTTGCGTATACCCCAGCGAAAAGCCGACACCAGAAGGCCGTGCGTATGCGCAATCGTTGTCGGCGATAACTCGCGCTTTGCCAAACGAGCATAGAAGGCATCGAATTCCGTCGCATTTACTTTTGCGATAAGTACGGATCCTATCGCATCCAGGCGCGAGGCGACGACGCGGTAGCCATGGATCGTCGTAGCCGCGCGTCGCGCGCCCTGGCAAAACTCTACGTAGTCATCCACGAGCTTTTTTATCGTCAGCCCGCGTACCGGAGGGTATTCATTGCCTTCTGCCAGTAATTTTCCAAGCTCGACCTGCGCTGCGAGCTTTGTGCGGCATCCGCTGCTCCAGCGCTGCGTCCGGCGCCCTGTTTCCGGATCGTGAGCGTTGACGATCGCGTAATAGCGGCCACCCCGCTTGCGAATCGATCCGCTGCCTTTTGTGCGTCTCATTTTCCGTTCCACCGCATGTACTCTCCGTGGCAGTCCCATCTGCCGGGGACATCCATTAGTGCAAACCAAGTCATGAGTTCTGCATACACCCCGTCAAAAAGGAACTGCGACACATTCCCGCTGTTGCAACGGTAACACCGTCGAGTTCGACCGGAACGTTCACAGTGAGCAGCACGAGCGGTTCGACCGGCCTCCAGAATACGACAATCACCGTGAGCGGCGGGAGAAACACCGCCTCAGAACAAGTCAACCTCGAGCTTTGCTTGCCCTGAAAACGATTCGTTCGCGGATCAGCGGTGGAACTCGTCGCGCGGAAGCACCAGCGCGCGGCGAGTTCCGTACTCGCCCGTTAGTCACGCCGACGTCTAAGGGTCTTGTTGCGTCAGTTGTCGCGTAATAAACGCGGCTAGCTCAGTCCGAGATCGAATACTTAGCTTCGCAAAGACCGAGGAGAGATGCTTCTCCACGGTCTTTGTGCTTATCATCAGCCGCTCGGCAATCTGTGCGTTACTCAAGCCTGAGGTCACGCAGTCGGCGATCTCTTGCTCCCGCGCCGACAAAAATGCCTTTGGGTTCGACGGCTTGCCCGCGGTCTTTGTTGCAGAGGGTACGCCGCATCGTTCATATATCTCACGCGCGCGTTCCGATTCGCCGGCGATCTCTAGCGCCTCGGCCTCGAAGAGCGGCCATTTCAGCTCCGCAAACAATCGAGCCGCCTCACAGGCGATCGTCCGCGCTTCCGCGCCGTTTTCGTTACGCTGCTTGACGATTGCGCTCACGAGTGCAAGATTTGCACGCGCCGGCAGGTTGTTTTCGGCAAGCGGAACCTGCGATTGAATCAGCGAGTCAAGTTCCGCAAGAGGAAGATAACGTGCTGCAACCGGCAAGACCAAAATCGCGCCCGGCTGCTGGAAGGTCGCGTTGCGCAGAGCCCAACGCAGGTCTTCTTGTGCGACATCAAGCCGATCGTGCGCAGCGCGCCATAGTGCTCTGCTCGACAAGATTTGGGAGCCATCCAGTCCGTCGAAGCTCTTCCTTTCGGCAGTCTCGACATCTCCGAGCGACTTTTTTGCGAGCATGTCATTTCCGGTCAGCAACGCGACGCGAGTTCCTCCGATCGACACAACTTGCTGCGCAACGTAAACCTCCAATTGATCGACAACGAGTAGCACCAGCGCCTCGACTTGGTGCAACTCGCCGCGAAGGTAGCAGTGAAGCGCGCGCACGGCAGCTCCAAAGGCCGCCAGTCCCTTGAAATGGTATTTCGCTACGATCGCGTCAGCAAAACCCAGTGCGCGCTCGACCTCGAGTTGTGCCTGCAGAAACAGGCCGGTTTGTGCGATGGCTTGGTAGCCGATGGTCTGAAGGTACGGATCTTTCGTTGCCCCCAATGCCTCAAAACACTCGTCTGCCGATGACTTCCAAGCTGTTAAATTCCCGTCATGAGCATGCCAGTTCAAGTACGATATAAGATAGTTTTGCCGTACGCGCGGAATCAATGAGTGAGGATCCTGGACGCGCGATAAGTAGCCGGCGACGCTTGCAAAATCGTTCACCGAACTTGAAAGGCGGGCGAGAAACGCGAGTAAACGGTTGCGTGCGTCTCGGCTGAGGGCCGCTCCGTGCCGTTGTAAAAATC
>JBDTCU010000223.1:0-6096 GCA_039923415.1 Vulcanimicrobiaceae bacterium | reverse complement strand
AACTGACCAACGATACGCTGGGTGTGGTACATGGGATGATGGATTACGATCTAAGCGGAGCCGCACCGATCGGCGGATCGTCGCTCGCCACTGAGATGGCTCCCGAAGAGATGACCAACATCAAGAGCTATCTCAAATTCGACGGGATGCGCGATCGCCTGAACGATGCGCAGTCCAAGGCCGGCGACATTGCGCTCAACATCGCCGACCAGGATTGCCGCAACTAGCTTATTCCAGCAACGCTGGAACGGATTCACCCGCAGGGGAACTGGGTTTCCCTGAGGGTGAATCCTACATCCCTTTTTCTGCGGTGGGACTGGGATGAACGAGCGGGTTCTTGTCGGCGAATGCGCCGTCGGGATTGGGTTTCACCCAGACGATCAGATCCCAGAGTTTCGGAAAGAGAAAGACCGTTTGCACCTCGGCCGCGTTTTTCGCTTTACCTAGCTGCACGAGCGGAGCGGCGGTGGGTGAATCAGCGTTTCCGCCGGCGGCGGTGTATTTCTTAACGCTGGTGGCGCCGTAGGTAACCTTTCCGCTAGCATCTTTCAGAACGTAATGAATGTGAGCGCTGAAATCGTCCCAGCGCTGCGGGCTTACTCCCCAAATGCTGGGACGCGTGGGCGAACCTTTTTGAAGTACGGAGAAATCTGCGCCTAAGAGGTTGCCGTTGACGTCATACCAGAGTTGGCTGGGGTGTTGCGGATCGGCGCTGCTCCACGCGAGGTTTACATAACTGATCGCACCGGTATCGTCTTCATTGGTGTAGCGCGTGTAGCCGGCGGCCGCCGCATCTTTGGCGGTCGGGAAGCGGGTCATCAAATCTTTTTGGATCGACTGCACGAATGGGGTTTCGGCCGCGGTCGGTTTTCCGGAAAGCTTAGCGGCCGCGTAGGCTGTCGCGCCGCCCGCAAAAGCGCAGAGCGTAAAGAGCGCGAGAACTCGTTTAAACATAGTCGTCTCCGTTTGGATTAAGGCGTTGCCGAGGGCGTCGGTACCGCGCTCGGGCTGGGTTTCGGTTTGGGCGGATTCGGCGGAAGGGTCGGCGGAACCGTTGCGAACGGTGATGGAGAGAAAGCCGAGTATGGTTTCTCGATATCAGTCGTGAACGGCGGTGGGCTTGAGATGCTTACGATGCCGGGTTTGCTCGCGTCGATGCGCGCCGCCGTATGAGCTCGAATCAGCGTTCCCGGCCCCAAGACCAGGTTGCTACCTTTGCGGAACGCGCTATAGAGAAAATGGTACGGGATGATGATGTTCTTGATGGTGTCTTCGATCCCGGCGGTCTCAGCTGCCCCGGCGGTCATTTGAATCGTTAGGTGCGAACTGGGCGTTGAGAGCGGCACGAATTGGCCGTCACGCAGTTTGAGCGGCTCGAAATAGATGTCGACCGAACCGTCGACGTTCCCGATTTGGGCCGCGGCCGTGTCGACAATTCTGATTTCGCCGGGTGAGCCGGCCGGGGCAATCGTCACGCCGCCCAGAACCAGCGCGTCTTTGAGGTGGATCCGTGCGATCGACGCGGCACGCGAATGGGCGGAGTCGATTCGATCGTCCAACACAAAAAATAGGCTGGTGCCTGCCGGCAACACAACCGCATCGGCCGGAATCGGGGTCGGGGCAGCGCTGGGGCCCGGTGTCGCGCGGGGTGCCGGCATTGCCGATGACGACCCCGCGCCCAGCGCGATTGCGGCTAACGCAAGGACAAAGGCGGCGCCCTTAACTCGCGCGTTTCTCCTTTTCGGCGGCTGCGCGTTTGCCTTCTTCGATGAGCTGCTTAACTTTTTGGCCACCTTTTTGTCCGATCTGTTCGTAGAAATTGGGTCCATAGCGGTCGCGGGTAGCTTCGCCGCCTTTCTTCCCGCCTTTCTTACCGATCTGCTCGTAGAAAGCGTGACCGTGCGCGAGTTTGGTCGCCTGGCCGCCCTTACGTCCGATCATTTCGTAGAACTCCGGACCGTATTTTTTCTTAACGGTCTCGCCGCCTTTTTGGCCGGCCTCCCGGACCGTCATTCCACCGGCTTTTTTGGGTTTGGGGGTATCCGCCATGACTTTCTTAACCTCGGTTCTTGTGCCGCCCCAGAAGGACGGCATCCCTATGCTCCATATACTAGAACGCACACGCAGATGAGAAAGTTGGTTAGGATTTGGTCAAGAGCACGCTCGCCTCGCCCTTAAAAGCAACCGCACTCGTTCTGCTCTTGGCTGCAAGCTCTCCGGCGCTGGCGAGCGCGGCCCCTCAAAGCGCCGACCCGTATCGCACGATCGTTGCCTTGGAGCAGGCGCGATCGCTCGGAAACGGGATTCTGGCCGGGTTCTTAAACGGTGGCGATCCGGTTCTGGCGGCGCGGGCCGCACTAGCGATCGGCCGTACGAAGCAGCCGGGCGGCCGGGTGATGCTGGCCGCCCATCTTACCGACGGCGATCCGGGTGTTCGCGCGATGTCGGTGTACGGCCTCGGATTGCTGGGCGAGGGGTCGGTCGGGCTCAAGATCACCCGCCTGCTGGCCACCGATAAAAATGGTGCGGTGCGGGTAGCCGCATTTGACGCGCTCGATCGACTCGAAAGCGCAAACGTGTTGAGCGATGCCGCCCAATCCCAGGCCGCAGCTGCGACTCTCGCCACGCTGAAAACATCGTTAGACCCGATTCTTCGAGCGCGCGCCGCGAGCACATCCGAGGCGTTCCGAAATAGCCGCATGGGCGATACGATCTCGCGTGGGTTGATTGCTGCCTTTGGAGCCGAACGCAACAACGATGTGCGCTGGCACATCATGTGGGCGGTGTTTCGCGGATACGCCGTGCGCGTTCCGCGGGCGTTTCTGACTACCGCCCTGCAAGATAAAAATGAGCTGGTGAGGATCGAAGCGGTGCGCGCCTACGGCCGACTCAAAAATAAGGATGCGATCGGCGCGCTCACACCGTTGTTGAATGATCCGTCGTGGCGCGTTCAAGAACAAACCATCGAATCGCTGAAAACTCTGCGCGGCTTGCCGCCGACCGATCACCTCATCCAGATTCCGAATGGAATCCACGTTCCAGCGGTCGCTGTGCAGAACTATCTGGAGATCGCGCCGCTGCCGCGTTCAGTGCCTGCCGGAAAACCGGCTGCGCCGACGCCCGATCAGGCGATCTATCGGCCGCAACTCGGTATTTCAACGAGCGCGTCGATGAATGGGCCGATGCCCGGGCCGCATCCGCAAGTTCGGATCGAGACCGCCAAAGGAACGATCGTCGTCGAATTATTTCCGGAATGGGCACCGCTGACCGTAGCGAATTTCTTGAATATTACTAATCGCGGCTACTACGATGGTAATAGATGGTTTCGAATAGTGCCGGATTTCGTCGCTCAAACCGGCGATCCCAACGATAACGGTGAGGGCGACGCGGGGTACACCATCGGAGCTGAGGAGAATCCGCTCGAACAAACCAGCTATGTCTTGTCGATGGGCATGAACTACGACAATAACGGTCCACTGCGGGATTCAGCCGGAACTCAATTCTACATCACGCTCTCGCCGCAACTCCATCTCGACCGCGACTTCACGGTCTTCGGCCAAGTGGTGCGCGGTTTCGACGTTCTCGGTCGATTGGTTGAATCCGACCGGATGATCCGCGTCGAGCAAATCCCCGATTCGTTAAAATAGCCGTTCGCAGTACGACCTTGTCATGCCAAGTAGGTTTCGCCGTCAGCGAAACCGCAATCGAAGCACGCTCGCAACGATGCTGCAAGCTTCGGCTTCGCTTCCGCGATCTCACCAAGGAACGCACTCGCGGCGACTAAGAGAGCGCGGCGCAGCTCGGTTGCTCCAAGTGAGCGCACGAGCGCGTTTTCGTACAGCCCCTTTACACGAGACGGAAGCTTATCGGTTCCCCGCGCATATACAGCCGGCAGCCCGAGGCGCAGACACGCGATTTCAAGTGAATGGTCGCGCAACGCGCTGATGTAATACTCGGCCTCCCACGGTTTCGATCGTTCGATTGCTACATGCGCGTGAAGCGCGTGGTGCCAGCACAGTCCGATCAGGTTGTCGCAGGCAAATGCCGAAACCGTGACGTTTTCGACGCTCTGCCCGAACATCAATCGGAACGCGGCACCCCTCGGCCCAAATTGAGCTTCCGGCCACAAGCCTAGATCGAGCTCGAGGCAGTTTTGGAACAGAAAGACCCGATAAATCGCCGGACCGGCGCGCATATCGAAATGATGGAGTACTTCCAGTTGCTGTTGAAGAGAGCGCGTCCAATCCTCAAGAACGGCTTCCTGATCAATCCCGGCTGCCACGCCAAAGCCGAGGTCGATGTCGGACCAACGGTCTTCAGCGCCGAGGGCAGCAGAGCCGGTCAGCGCGCCCCCTGTTATGCGTCCGTCCTGCCGGCCAAGTGCGAGAACTTGCTCCCGTACGCGGTTGCGCTCGTCAGAAGTAAACAACTAAAATACCTTTTGGGTGTCGAGCAATATCGTCACTGGGCCGTCGTTTAGAAGTTCGACCGCCATGTCGGCGCCGAACTCGCCGTATTCGACCGCAAGTCCGTCGCGCTCCAGAAGTCTGCCGGTTAATTCATAGAGTGGGCGCGCGATATCTTCGCGAGCAGCGGTGATAAACGAGGGGCGGCGCCCCTTTCGCGCATCCCCGTGAAGCGTGAATTGCGAGACCAGCAGAATCGCGCCGCCGGTATCTTTGATCGAGAGATTCATCAATCCGGCCGGGTCGCTGAAGATTCGTAAATTAGCGAGCTTCTCGGCCATCGTTTGGGCATCGCGTTCCTTATCTTCGGCGGCGACACCCAGAAGCACCAACACGCCTGCCTCAATCCTTCCGACGGTGCGTCGATCGACAGTTACGGCGGCGCGAATGACGCGCTGAACTACCGCCCGCATGCAGTTCGTATCGCTCGCAACTACTTCATGAATACCGAAGAGAGCGCGAACAGCGCGTTCTCTTTGCGTTCGAGAATCCGGCGGTAAAAATACCCGGCCCAGTGCGTTCCGAACGGAATGTAGACTCGCAGGCGATAGCCCTCGGCGACGAGGTTACGCTGAACCTCCGGGCGGATGCCGTAGAGCATTTGGAACTCGAAGCAATCGCTGGGGATCCCCTCCGCTTTGACGAACGTCTTGATCGCTTCGATCAGACGCAGGTCGTGGGTTGCGATTCCCGGGTAGTTCCCGTGGGCGAGCAGCTGCCGCGCCATCTGCAGATACTCGTCGCGAATCCGGGGCATCTCTTTGATCGCAATCTCTGCGGGTTCGTTATAGGCACCTTTGCAAAGTCGAACGCGCGCGCCTAGTTCGACGGCGCGCGTAACATCGGCAGGCGTGCGTTTTAAATAGGCTTGCAGGACCGGACCGACGTTTTTATGCCGCGCGAAGACTTTCTCGAAGACTTCGAGCGTAGTCACCGTGACGGCCGATCCTTCCATATCGATTCGCACGAACGGATCGCTGTTGGATTGCGCGCGTTCCAGAATCTCGACCAAGTTTTCAATTGCGAAGGCCTCGTCGATGAGCAGGCCCAGGGCGGTGAGCTTGATCGACACGTTGGTCTGCAGACCGGAATGCTTGATCGCATCGAGCATCTCGAAGTACGCATCCCGGGTGTGCAGAGCGGCTTTGCGCTCGAAGACATCTTCGCCCAGAAAGTCGAGCGTTGCGGTAATGCCCTGATCGTTGAGTTTGCGAACGGCCTCAAGCGCCGAGGCGATGCTTTCGCCCGCGACAAATCGCTTGGCAAGAAAGAAAAAGCGTTTTTGAAAGGTGGAGTCGGGCGCGAGTAAACGATCGATGACGGCCATTGTCCGACTATACGACGCGGTGTCTGAGAGCCCATTGCACGCCCAGCACGACAGCTGCGAGCACGACGAAACCGTAGCTGAGCGCCAGCGCCGGACCGACGCCTTGAGCGTCAAGTGCCACATAGAGCGCGACCGGCAGCGAGGTTGGATGGTAGGCTACAATTGAGGTTGCGCCATATTCCCCAATCGCACGCATCCACGCTAACAAGATGCCGGCCGCGACATTCGGCGCAGCCAGCGGCAGTGCGACTCTCAAGAAGGTCGTCATTTGCGAGGCACCCAGGGAAGCGGCCGACTCTTCGT
>JBDTCU010000222.1:0-2920 GCA_039923415.1 Vulcanimicrobiaceae bacterium | reverse complement strand
CCCCCGGCATATTGTTCGCGGCCCAACTGTCCGGCAATGCTGAAGAGTTTGGCGATAAGCTCGGGTCTCTCCCAACCGACGAACGTCGAGAGATTCTCGACGTGCTTCACCGGCATAACCAGTAGGTGCTTGGGCGCGACCGGGTGGGCGTCGAGGATCGCCACGACATCATCGTCGCGGTGCGCGAACTGCGCCGGAATCCCGCCGGCGATGATTTTGCAGAAAATGCAGTTCTCGTCCATCACTTGCGCGGTTTCAGCAGCTCGAAGCTAATATGCGTGTCGGGATTGGGAATGTAACCGAAGATTGAGGATTTCATCGCGATCGGCACGGTCGTGTGAATCATCGCAAGCGCCGGGACTTGTTCGTGAATGAGCGCGTTGGCCTGCCGATAGATCGCCGCGCGTTTGGCGTCATCGACACTCGATTGACCGGCCAGCATCAGTTTGTGAAAAGCCGCGTCTCGCCAAAATGAGTAGTTCTGCGCGGTCGGCTTGTGGGCGCTGTCCCGATCGAGCAGCGGATACATGAAGTCGTCCGGGTCGCCGTTGTCGCCGCTCCAGCCGATCAGACACATCGGATGCTCTCCGTTACGTATCTTATCGAGGAAAACACCCCACTCGAACGGTTCCAACGTGATCGTGATCCCGACTTTTTTCAGATCGGCCTGAATCGCCTCAGCGGTGCGCTGCGGCTCCGGCATATACGGTCTGGGCGCCGTGGTGTAAAACAATTGCGTAGAAAAACCATTCGGCATACCGGCTTGGCTCAAGAGCTGCTTGGCTTTGACCGGATTGTAGGTGTACGCTTTCACGGCCGGATTTTCACCCAGCATTCCGGGCGGCGTCCAGGAGTTTGCAACCATTCCGCCGCCATCGTAAAACGCCCGCACGATTGCGGGAAGATCGATTGCATCGGCAATCGCTTGACGCACCGCAAGCGTATCGAATGGCGATTTTTCCATGTTCATCGCCATGTACATGAGGTTGTTGGAGGGCTGCTGATAGATCGTGATTCCGGTCTGGGTTGCCAAACGTTTGGCATCATCGCGGCCGGGATCGGTCAAGATATCGACGTCGCCTTTCTGAAGCGAAAGGACCGCCGTCGAGGGGTCGGCTAGGTCGCGAACGACGACGGTTTGGTATGCGGGTTTGGGCCCTTGCCAGGTTGGATTTGCCTGCAGGGTGATGTGATCATCCTTCACCCATTCAGCGATCGTGTACGGCCCGTAGCCGACCGGCTGTTGGGCGAAACCCTCCTCGTCTTTGCGCAGCGCGGTTGGAGAACCGATTGCAAACGACGGCATCGCTACGTCGCGCAGAAACGGCCCGAACGAGCGCGTGAGAGTTAAGACCACGGTGGTTGGACTGGTTACTTTTACGTCGCCGATAAGACCGGGAAATCCGCCGAACATGTCGGCGTAGTAGCCGTAGACTTCGTTGCCGTGATACGGATCGCTGACCAACCTCCACCGATCGAAATTAAACTTGACGGCTTGCGCATCGACCGGAGTGCCGTCCGAAAACTTGAGCCCGGGCTTCAGCGTAAACGTCCAGGTCTTACCGTCAGCAGTCATCGTCCATCTTTGAGCAATCGCCGGGCTCACATCGAACGACCCGTATTTAAATTGGACTAAGCCTTTGAGCACCTCTTGCGTCAGATTCAGCGAGAGACCATCGGTGGCCACGGCCGGATCGAGAGTCACCGCATCTTTCACGCGAGCGACAACCAAGGTCGCTCCATTACCGGAGGAAGTCGAACTGCCGCCGCATCCGGCCAACCCGATGAGGGTCGCCAAAAGGGGCACGGCTGCGCGTCCAAATTTGATCACAAACTCTCCTAATGTGTCTTTATAGCAAAGACCCAACTGCGGGTTGAGATATTACCGGCTAAGTCGGCCACCCGAACGGTTACTCGCACCGCACCGTCGGGATAGGTCCGCCCCGGAGTGTATTCGATAAAGCGATCGGTGCGCACGCAATCGGCGGTTACGTCTCGATTGTTGACGCTCAGGCGGATGCTGGACGGGTCGACCCCGACCGCGTCGGTTGTAAAGGTCGCGTAGATTCCGGGGCGGGGGTTGTTGACGATGCTGCCGATATCGGGAGCGAAGTCGGTGATCCCCGGACCGGAGCTGGAGGCAGAGATCTCGGTCTCCGATTGCGCTCGCGGCGCGTCCGTACCGCGCACGTTCAGATGGCCGAAAATTGGAGCATCGGCGAAGTTCACGCCGCCGGGAATCTTAAAGGTTGCACGATAGACGCCGGGCGAATCCTCATGCATCGGCAGAGCTTCAAAGTATGCTCCGACATCATAACTGGCAAG
This sequence comes from Vulcanimicrobiaceae bacterium, assembly GCA_039923415.1. Classification (GTDB taxonomy): domain Bacteria; phylum Vulcanimicrobiota; class Vulcanimicrobiia; order Vulcanimicrobiales; family Vulcanimicrobiaceae; genus JALYVT01. The sequence goes on along the minus strand of JBDTCU010000222.1, from coordinate 595 downwards.
CCCTCCGGGCGTGCCGTGCATCGTAACATCGAAGCTTTCGCCGGCCCGAAGCGGGTGAGAGAGATTGGCGTCAATCGTCGAGATCTGCACGGCGCCGGTCGGCGGCGGTGTTCCGCTCGCAGCTCGAGTCGCGAGAATCTGCCGGATTTCATTACTATCTATATTGTAGCGAACCATCACCGAATCGTTGATTTTGAGATCGTTCAGAGTAGCGGTTTGACCGTTGAGCGAGACCACGGTCTCACGGCCGGGGGTGATGACTTGTCCATCGTCCAGCACGATCTGCGAATCGGTCACCGCCGCAATCGAGCCGCGCCGCGAACCGAATTCATCGACGATTCGGTCGACCGCACCGTCCTTACGCACGAAGATGTGAGCGAAATCTCCGACGTGCAGATCATCGGTGGTCCCTGCCTGCACGGTACTGGTGTTCACATCGCGCAAGGTAACACGAGCGGTCGAACTGATCGCGATCGTGCGGACCGAGGCATTGTAGGTCAGCGTAACGGATTGCGGAGCTGAATCTAGGTCAAAGGCGGTAATCGTGCCGACTTCCTCGGTTTGCGAACCGCTGGCGCTGATCCCGTTTCCGCTG
>JBDTCU010000221.1:0-3930 GCA_039923415.1 Vulcanimicrobiaceae bacterium | reverse complement strand
GCTCGAAGGTCACCTCATTTACCCGCTGGTGGTGAGCGAAACGGTCGGGCTCTCTCCCCTAATGGTTATTCTCGCATTGCTCACCGGCGGCGAACTCTTCGGTCTGCCGGGGCTGATCATCGCCATTCCGCTAGCCGGACTTCTTAAAGTTCTTCTCATCAACTTCGTACCGGAACAAGCACCTTTGGAGTTAGAACCGACGCTGCGTCGCGGAAAACGGCTGGTTGCGGCCTCGGCGCTCAAAGAGGCTCTCGCCAAATCGCGGGGCAAGCGCCGCGCGAAGACGCCGAAGGTTTAACGCCGCGATTTTGCGGGCACGATTTCTCTTTCGCACCGGAAAGGGAACACTATGCCGACAACCACGCATGCAACCAAGACGACGAAGGGAACCACCGGCGGCAAGCCGTTCGTCACCGATGTGAAGGAATTGCGGCGGCGCGCAGCCGAGCAGATGGAGAAGGGCGCGGTCACCGGCAATTACGAGGGCGACAGCCAGCAGACCATCGAGATTTTGCAGGCGGTTCTGGCTACCGAAATAGTCTGCGTCCTGCGCTATACGGTCCATGCGATCACCGCTAGCGGGATCGACAGCGACAGCGTTAAGAAAGAGTTTCAAGAGCACGCAAGCGACGAGCAGGAACACGTGCAGATGGTCGCCGAGCGGATCGATCAACTCGGCGGCAAGCCGAACTTCAATCCCGACGGGTTATCATCGCGATCGGTCACCCAATATGTCGAAGGCGCCGATCTCGTCGACAAAATCAAGGAAGATCTCATCGCCGAACGGATCGTCGTCGAACATTATCGCGATCTGATTCGCTACTTCGGCGAAAAGGACCCAACCACAACGCACATGCTCAAGCTGATTCTCGCAGTCGAGGAAGACCATGCCAGCGACATGCACGACCTGTTGGTCGCGCGCGAAGGGAAACCATTCTTAAAAGACTAGCGCGAAATAATAAGCGGCGAGAACTCCGCCACCTGAGCCCCTATGCCGTACATCACGCCCATTGATTCGGCAATCTTCGACCGTAGCGTGTACGAGTAGACTACCCGCCCACTGCGCTCGCAGCCTTCACCATTACGCAGTCCGAGTCTAGGTGTGCGTTCATTCCTGCCGCCGTCGAATCGATCGCGGTGTATCCCGGCTGAACGGTCTTCCCGCACCGCGGGCATAAGAACTCGTAAACGGCATCTGATCCGTGCATATCGACAACTAGTGCCACGACTTCATCTTTGCTCAAGGCGTTTGTCATGCAGAACTCCTCGAGCGCTTGTGCGGCGTAGGCTGAAAGTGTCATATTAAACACTGCGGGTTCGAGCGATTTCCGATAATAGCTTCGCGCTAACTCGATCACGCTCTGGGCTTGCGGAATGCGTTCTCTAAGCCAAAGAATCGTCGCTTCGGCTGACGGAATCTCGCCCCACGCGGCATTGAAGCGCAGCTGGCGCGCTTCCTTCGCAGCCTCTTCGGCGAGCTCTTCGATTGCGCGCGCCAGCGCTTTCTTGAGTTTCCCCGGATCGCAGGCCGGCAGCAGATGGGTATGTGCGCACAACAGTTCGTCGACCACGCGGGGCTCGAACTCCCGGTTGAAGATATCGATCGGATAGGCGCAAAACAGACTGCAGTCGCGTAACTCAACCATTTGATGCCAAAGTCGTTCGAGCGATGCTGCGCAAGAGTATTGGTGATCAGCCCACAGCATGCCGCCCATCGCCTCAACCACACGCAACCCGCTGGGAGACCGGGCTCGCAGATCGCGGATCATGCTTCCAACGACCCGATCGAAAGCCTCGGCGCTGGGATTGCCGTCGAGCAGAATACGCTCTAAAGTAAGCCGGCCGTCGAGCAACTGCAACTGGCCGCTGCTCTTCATCGCGTCGAGGCTCCCCATCGACTCCTCGATCTGCGCGACCCGAGCCGATGTGTACTCCGGTGTCCCGATCAGAATTATGCCATCGCCGGCACGAAGTCCGGCGGCGACATATCGCTCGACATTTTTAGCGAGAGCCTGCTCGTCGGCTGAGTGGAACTGTACCAGATGGTCGGATTGCGGCCGTTCTAGCAAATCTTGATAAGCCAACATCCGCATTCCTCCAGTTCTAGAGCCCTTCCGGTTCCTTTCGAGGCCTGTATGTCATCTCGCCGCCCAATGGTCCTTATGCCACCTCCCGCCGTTTGCCGTTACCGATCTTGGCTTCGGGTCGAAGCATGGCGTCGAACTCCCGCTTCGTCACACCGTAGCATTCGCACGCGGTCCCGACCAGCGCATCTCGATCGAGCACCGTAATGCACCCGCGGTGGTAGCTGATAAAGCCTGCTTTTTGTAAGGCTGCCGCCGCCAGCGTCACCCCCGATCGGCGCGAACCCAGCATCGTCGCCAGAAATTCGTGTGTCAACGGAAATTCGTCTTCGTCGACGCGGTCTTGCGTCATGAGAATCCATCGAGCGGCGCGTTCGTAGACGCTGTGCAGTCGATTGCATCCGATAAACTGGCCCAGCATATTGACATACGCCTGCAGATACCGATTTACGAACGCGCGAAAAGTGTCACTTTGCTCCAGCAACTGCCGAAACGTCGATGCGCTCATCTCCCAGCACTCTCCGTCAACTTGACAGAAACTGGTATTCGGTGTTGAATCGGCCCCCATCAGCAGCGGAATCCCAGTCATCCCTTCACGACCGATCGTCCCGATCTCGATCACCGTTCCATTCTCCATGTGCGTCACAACCGAAAGCACTGAGTTGATCGGAAAGTACACTTCATTGATCCGCTGGTCCGGATCGTAAACACCCTGGCGCAGTTTGAAGCTGGTAACTTGGCCGTCTTTTAAGACGGTCGCCCGATCTTCTCCGGTAAGGCGTCCTAAAATTGCGTTATTTTTCAGCAGGTGCTCGTGATTATTTCTCATCTCATGTCTCGTCATGTCTCGCAAAAGTTGCAAACTAAAACCTCGATGGAGAATCGCAAAAAACGGCCCTCTTCGTCTGTCCGGTTTGGTACAGAGGCGAGCAAGCACGAGCCCTCTGCGCTATTTGGTACCGACCTCGGAGGCGCGTAGGCGCATACTACTAGGAGCAACCTGCAAAGCCGGGTGTTCCTTCGATGGCCGCGCAAGATGGATTGGAGATGTTAGTCGTGCCCTCTAAGGTCCCTGATACGGCCTTCATTAATCTGTTCGGCGAATACGATCTTGCGCGCATCGACGAGCTTGAACGGCAGCTGGCGGAAGCGCATGAGAGCGATATTGCGTTCATCGATCTCACCGATGTGACCTACATCGACTCGAGCGCGCTCTCGTGCTTGATACGGCTCAAAAATCGCATGAGCGGCCGCGCCGGTATCATCCGGCTGATCGCGCCTCAGCGAAACGTCCGGCGCCTGATCGAGCTGACCGGGCTCGAGCACGTCGTCGAAGTGCAAGAAAGCCTCAAAGACGCGCTCGGCGAACTGGGTTACATGCGATGCACCGGTCACCAAAAAACGGGCGCTGCCGGCTGAGGGTACGCCCGCAAGTCTGTTGAATCCCTTGAGAATGGAAGACCGCCAAATCGGAGCTGTCCATTCGTTCGGCCCGTACAGTCTCTGCGTGACTGAGCGCGTACTGCGCTACCACGGCCAGCCGGTCGTCCTCGCCGGAAAAACCCTGGATCTGCTTTTTCAATTAGCCTCTCGTCTAAATCGAGTGGTCTCCAAACACGATCTGATCGAGAGTGTTTGGCCGGAGACGTACGTGGACGAAGCAAATCTGACCCAAAATATCTACGTCCTTCGCCGGCTATTTAAGCAGCACCAAAGTGCTGTAGTTATCGAGAATATCCCAAAACGCGGCTACCGGCTCACAATCCCTGCCGCCGCCGCGACGCCGCCCGGCTACGCGCGAATCGTATCCGCAATAGCCATGTCGTTCTTGGTCTTTGCGGTTGTA
>JBDTCU010000220.1:0-3970 GCA_039923415.1 Vulcanimicrobiaceae bacterium | reverse complement strand
TCATCACGGAGATCATCTCAGTGAGAATATCGACGTTTGAGCCTTTTTCTAAACGCGTCCCCTTGAATGCGATCGTATGGTTACCGTCATCACCATCGATCGTATCGCGCGTCATTTGGAAGATGGGGACTTCACGTTCGTAAGAGCCGTTTTGCCCCGCAGCTTCGGCTGCCGCAACATTTCGCGCGGCCACATCGAGTACCGCACGCTGGGCCTGCATCCCGCTAGCTGAAATCGAAAGTATATCTGCCATGCGCAGATCTTACCGGCACAGCGTTACCGCAGTATGTCGGGTCCATGTCGAGATTACGGGTCTTCCGACCGGTACGATAGCGGCCAACCGCTGGGCACTCACTTGCTGACGGTTTTGAGCTCGGCGAAGCGGGCATGCATCGCACTGAGGAGCGCTTCGGTGAAAATTGCGCGCTGTGCGAATTGCGCCATCGTCAGATCAGTTGTCGCTGCGCCGAGGTTAGTTTGGGCTCTAGCGGCTGCGCCTGCGGCATCGCCGAGTCGGGCCTGCGCAGAGTCAAGCGCGGTTTGGAGTTGCGGTGCTACATCAAACATGCTCGAATGCTACGCGCTTGAGATTGCGAGCCGGATACGGGCGGGTTACCGAATTGTGTCGGTGCCCTTCGCAATCGGCAAGCCATCCGCATCGAGCGGAATCCCGGCGAGGAGCTGTACGACCTGATTGTAGTTTTCAACGCCTGAAGCGATATGATTCGATTTGAGATAGCGGTTATACGAGCGCCATTGAAACTTCTCCAGGGCGAGGTTGATTCGCCCGGCGTTGCGAGCCCGAATCGCCTCGAAATCGAGCCAAACCAGCGCGTTGAAATCAGCACGCTTATAATTGCGAGGCGGCAGGTACAGAAAAAGTTCGAGCCAGCCCGAGTATTGGATCCGCGGATCGGGCGAACGCAGGCAGGTTATTGCTGCGGCATAATTAGCTTCATCTTCGCGATTGAAACCCGCGACGTGAGTCCATTCGTGGGCTAGATCGAACGGGCGCTCGAACCACAGCAGATCCGAGCCAAGCTGCACTTCGAGTGAGAACGGATCGATGAAACCGCTGATACCGGTCGCGCCCATGTACGAATCGGCGATCGTCGGTTTTGGTGCGCCGACCGAGGGCGTCCAGCGATCGCCCAAGCGTCGCACGACCGGCAGCCAAGCCGAGAGCAGCGCCGCTCTATCGAGCGGCCCCTTATCGCTCGCATGCGCTCGGGGCGCCAGACGATTGAGCTGCGTAATGGCGAGATCGGTGAGCGCATCGATCTGCGGCTTGTGGACCAGCGCGGTATTGAAAGCGACCCGGTTCGTCAACGGCGCGCGCTCGTAACCCCAACCCCACCCGGCGTAAAACCAGATAAACAAGAGGGCCGCAATTGCGAGCGCCGTTGCTAACGGCCGCCACGTCCGCCGCCGAACCGCGGCGATCAGTCGCCACAGCATCGAAGCCCCGGCGATAACCAGGATGAGATCCCCAAGCGAAAACGGCAGCGGCGCGGTGATCGCCGCCAGCAGATGCTCCCAGTGCGGATAATAGCCGTTCGTGAACGACTGCTCCACCCACCGCGGCGACGGTTTCCATAACGCGACGAAGACCGCGGACATTATCGGCACCGCCTGCACGCCGGCAATAAGCAAAGAAGAGCCGCGAGATCGCGACTCTTCTTTCTTGTTGTCTAGCAAACGATTAGCGTTTGGAGAATTGGAAGCGCTTGCGGGCGCGCTTGCGGCCGTACTTCTTCGATTCTTTCTCACGCGGATCGCGAGTGAGCAGTCCTTGGTGACGAAGCACGCCGCGCAGGGTTTCATCCATAAGCACCAGCGCGCGGGCGATACCGTGGCGGACCGCACCGGCTTGCCCGGCGACCCCGCCGCCTTCGGCCTTCACATCGATATCGAAACGCGACCCGCTTTGGGTTGCTTCGAGCGGTTGACGGACGATCTGCTGGAGGCTGGCGCGGCCGAAATACTCGTCCAGCGGCTTTTTATTGATGGTGATGATGCCCTGGCCGAGCGAAAGTCTGACTCGCGCGATCGAGCGCTTGCGACGGCCGGTTCCCTGAAAAGCTTCGGTCACGATACTCCTACGTCAGCGGCTGCGGCTTTTGAGCATCGTGCTCATGTGCCGAACCGACATATACTTTTAAACGTCCCAGCTGCACTTCGCGCATCTTGTTGGTCGGGAGCATTCCGCGGACAGCGCGCTCGACGAGGCGCTCGGGATGCTTTTGACGGACTTCGCCGGCTGTCTCAGTATAGAGACCTCCCGGGAAACCACTGTGACGGTAATACACTTTTTGTTCCCATTTCTTCCCGCCGAGCTCGACCTTCTCGGCATTGATCACGATCACGTGGTCGCCGTTATCAATGTGCGGTGTCCAAGTCGGTTTTTTCTTGCCTGAAAGCGCACGCGCGATCTGAACCGAAAGCGTACCAAGGCGCTGCCCGGCAGCGTCAATGATATACCAGTCGTGCTTGGTATCGGCGGTCTTCATTTGAAACGTACGCATGGTCAAGTTCCTTAAAATACTCTTCTACAGACGGGAATATCGCCGGCGGCGTCTGGGGCCCACGGCAACCGGGGTATTGTATAGGAGAACGGCCCAGCCCGTCAAGCTGAGGAGTCGGGCTGTAGGAGCAAAGTAGAAATGTCCGCTTTTTAGATCTGTGAACCGCTTGCTTAAGGCGGCCTCCCGTCTACAACCGGCGGCCACTTGAAAGAATTGAAATCGGAATACAGTACCCCGGCCAGGTAGAGACCCTGAGCGGGGGCGGAATGGCCGGCCGCCGGCCGATCGCGCGCCTCTACTATTGCCGGAACGGAATCCGGGTCACGGCGACCGCGGCCGCACTCAACTAATGTGCCCACGATATTGCGGACCATCCGGTGCAGGTAGCTGTCGGCCCGGATCGTGATGACGATCAATTCGTCTTGCCGGCGGACATCGAGCGATTTTACGCAGCGCCGGGTCGGACCGCTCTCGGGAAGGGTGCCGCAAAACGACCGGAAGTCATGCTCGCCCAAAAGGTAGCTCGCTGCCCTCTGCATGGGCTCCAATTCGAGATGGTAGTAGACGTGATACGCATGTCGAGCCAAGAGCGCCGATCGATGGCGCCGATTGAGAATAAGGTAGACGTAAGCGCGTTCGAGCGCAGAGAACCGAGCCGAAAACTTCTCGCTAAGGACCTCAACGTCGCGAACGGATATACTCTCGGGTAACTCGGCATTCAGCGCCAGCGCCATGCGGTCGAACGGAAAATCGCGCTGCGTTCTGAACGAAATGACTTGGCCGGTCGCATGAACGCCGGCGTCGGTGCGGCCCGCCGCGGTGATTGCAACCGGCTCGTTCAGCAAGACTGAAAGCGCTCGTTGCAATTCACCAGCGACGGTTCGCAGTTGCGGTTGCCATTGCAGACCGCTAAACGTGGTTCCGTCGTACTCAACGACGGCCCGGATGGTTATCAGGCGTTGACGGTCCGCTTAGGAACGCTGCGCCCTTCGTCAAGGTCCAGAACGTCGGCCCAGGTCGTTACGTCATCGCGATCCGGAGCGAGCTGCTTGCGCAGGTCGGTCATGTAGGTGAGCGAATCACCGGTCGGCGGAGTGGTCACCCAATCGTGATTCCAACGGTCGATCTCTTGCGAAGATTTTTTGTCGACAAACGGTTTGGTATAGTTTTCAATGTCGGCGTCAGACTTGGCTTTGGTCACGGCATCCAGCAGCCCTTCGTGGGTCATGTCCAGAAAGCCGAACACGGCTTTATCCATCGGACAGTCATAATGATACTCGCCGATGTTGCCGTGCGCGGTGGCTCTGGCCTTATCGATCGTGCGGCCGAGCTGCGCCACGCCCTGCCATTTGTCGTGCACGCTGCGCGGCGGCGTCTTGGTTAAATCCACAGTAATCTCCTAAACGGTTTTGAAAAAGCTGCGAGCGCAGCCCCCGGGGCGCCTC
>JBDTCU010000219.1:0-5998 GCA_039923415.1 Vulcanimicrobiaceae bacterium | reverse complement strand
AGCCTCCCAAGGCACGGTCGCTTGTCTCACGCTCTCCCGGCCCGATGTGCGCAATGCCTTCAACGCCGAGGTTATCGCCGAGTTGCGCTCCGCCTTCGACCGCCTCTCCGAGGACCCGGGAGTGCGGGCGATCGTGCTGGCGGGCGCCGGCAAAGTCTTCTGCGGCGGCGCCGACATTGCGTGGATGCGCGGCTCGCTCGATCTGAGCCGCGCCGAAAATGTCGCCGATGCGCAGCGGATGTCCGAGATGTTCCGCGCGATCGATCGCTGCAGCAAACCGGTCATCGCGCAGATTCACGGCGCGGCGCTGGGCGGCGGCGCGGGGCTGGCGGCGGTCTGCGATATCGCGATCGCAAGCGACGAAACGCTCTTCGGCTTTACCGAAACCAAGCTCGGCATTATACCGGCCGTGATCTCGCCGTTCGTCTTGGCGAAAATCGGAACGAGCAACGCGCGCGCACTGTTCTTGACCGGCGAACGATTCGATGCCGCGCGCGCTTTACGCATCGGACTGATCCACGAAGTCGTTCCGCTCACCCAACTTGAAAGCGCGGTTATGCGCGTAACGAACGAACTGCTCAGCGCCGGACCGCAGGCGATTGCCGCTGCTAAACGATTGATCGTGAGCGTCGCGCAAAGCAGTTACGAGCAGAGCAAATCGCTAACGGCGGGGGCTATCGCCGCACAGCGCACCACGCCCGAAGGCCAGGAGGGTCTGCGCGCATTCCTGGAACGCCGTAAAGCAAGTTGGATCGCGTGATAGAACGACTATTGATCGCCAATCGCGGCGAAATCGCAGTGCGGATCGCGCGCGCCGCGCGCGAGATGGGGATCGTGCCGCTCGGCATCTATTCCGAGGCCGACGAAGGTGCCTATCACCTCAGCTTCATGAACGAGTCGGTCTGTATCGGACCGGCCGAGGCATCGCAATCCTATCTCGATATCGAAAAAGTGATTGCGGCTGCAAAAACCTTGCGCGCCGATGCGATCCATCCGGGCTACGGATTTCTCTCCGAACGACCGGCATTCGCGCAGGCTGCGTGCGACGCGGGACTGGTCTTCGTCGGCCCGACGCCGGCAGCGATGGCCGCCATGGGCAGCAAGATCGAAGCCAAAAAGCTCGTTCGGCAATTCGAGGTGCCGGTCGTGCCGGGTTACGACGGCGAGAATCAGTCGCCGGTTCACTTGCGCAGAGAAGCCGAGCAGATCGGCACGCCGCTGCTGATTAAAGCCAGCGCCGGCGGCGGCGGCCGCGGAATGCGCGTCGTGAGCGACCTTGCGCAGTTCGACGAATCGCTCGAAGCCGCTACGCGTGAAGCCCAAGCCGCGTTCGGAAGTTCAATCGTGCTGTTGGAACGCTACCTGCAGCGGCCGCGTCATATCGAGTTTCAAATTCTTGCCGATGCGCACGGCACGACCATTCACTTGGGCGAGCGCGAGTGTTCGATTCAGCGTCGCCATCAAAAGATCATTGAAGAAGCACCGTCGGTTGCGCTTACTCCGCAACTGCGCGCGGAGATGGGTGCGGCGGCGATTCGCGTCGCGCAATCGGTTGAGTATCTGGGTGCCGGGACGGTTGAGTTTATGCTCGACCAAGACGGCCGCTACTACTTTCTGGAGATGAACACCCGCCTGCAAGTCGAGCATCCGGTGACCGAGCTTGCCTATGGCGTCGATTTGGTGCAGTGGCAGTTGCGGATCGCGAACGGAGAGAAGCGGAGCATCGCGCAGTCGGAGGTGCACCCGCGCGGGTGGGCGATCGAAGCGCGCATCTATGCCGAAGATCCGGCCAATAAGATGCTGCCCTCAACCGGGACGATCGCGCAGTGGCAGCCTCCCGAAGGCCCCGGCATCCGGTTGGATTCGGGCGTTCGGACCGGCAGCGAGGTCTCGGTGTACTACGATCCGATGCTTGCGAAGCTGATCGTCTGGGGCTCGGATCGGCTCTGCGCGATCGATCGGTTAGAGCGCGCGCTCCGCGATTTTCAGGTGAGCGGAATCCGCACCAATATTCCGCTGCTGCTCTGGATCTCTCGCGACGAAGCCTATCGTAACGGCGACACCACCACCCAATTCCTGGCCGAACGCCTGGACGAGTCGATCTTCCAACCCCCACCGCTCTCGCGCGAGTCGATTGCGCTGGCGACGGCAGCGATGCTGCAAGACGGACAAGCGCCTTGGCGGATCGCCAGCGTCGGCCTGCCGCTCTATCTGCAAGCCGGCGACAGCGCACTGACACTCGAAGCGAATGCAACCTCGACACCCGGAACCTGGCAGCTCACCGGCGACCTTACCGGCGCACTGTCGATTGATGCGCACGGCGATCGTTTGAACGCCGATCTTGATGGGCAAACCGTGAGCGGAACCATCGAGTACGACGGCTGCGGTTTTGTCGTTCACCGGCAAGGGAGCGCGCAGCGCTTCACGCCGGCTGCGCCGCCATCCACCCAATCCGCGGGGGGCGCCGGTCCGGCTGCAAGCGGACGCGTTCTATCGCCGATGCCGGGAAAAATCGTAAAAGTGGCGGTTGCGCAGGGTGAATCGGTTGGAGCGCATGGATTGCTGATCGTGTTGGAGGCGATGAAAATGGAGCACCGGATCGAAGCTTCCAGCGACGGAACCGTTAGCGCCATCTTCGTCAAAGAGGGAGATATCGTCGCCGGATCGGCGCCGCTAATCGAACTAGCGTGAGTGAACAACCATCGCAGACCATCCTAATGGTGCCGGGGTACAACGAACCGCCGGCCCATTTTGAAGTACTTCAATACGGCGAAGATGGCACGCGAGGGTTAGAGGCTCACGGATATACCTGTCTCACCTTCCCGCAACAAGAAGATGAACTGCGCGAGCGGATCGATCGGTTCGCCCAACATCTTACCAAGATGCGTTCGGAGGGCCATCCATTTCCGATTGCCGCTCTTGGATATTCGCTTGGCGGTTTGATCGTGCGCGGGTTTTTGCGCGCCTATCCCGACCGCACGCATGAAATCAGCCACGCAATTATGATTGCTACACCGAACTGGGGCGTGGTAACCCTCGCGATGCCGTACCTGACGTGGTTTTTGCGCCTGCCGCACCAATCGATGGCCGAGATGGGGCTCAACTCCAATTTCATGCGCTGGCTCAATAAGACCGGCGGACGATGGGAAAAGACCCACGACAAACGCAATCGTATCTGGGTGCTCGACAGCGAACCGTGGATTGCAGAGGCCCATAACAAAGTGCTTGTCATTCAAGGCTTGATTCCAGCGCGCGGAGGCGACAATGATGGCCTGGTCTGGGCCGATTCATCAACCCTCGGCAGTCGGATTCCGGCGCACTATATCATTGGGCCGCACTGCAATCACATGAACATCATCGGACACTTCGACACCATGATGATGTTGAGTAAAGGATTTCTGGCAAACGACGCGGTCTGGCCGCAAACCCTCAAAGCGATCCTCGCGTTTTTGCAACCAACCGGCGCGAGGAGCGCCTCTAAGACGGTATGAGCTTGACGAGGGCGGTGAAAGTCTGCGAGATGGGTGCCCGCGACGGTCTGCAGAACGAGCGCGTCATCGTCGGCGCAGCCGATAAAATTCGCTACATCGACTTGCTCTCGGAGAGCGGCTTGCCGATGATCGAGGTGACCTCGTTCGTTAGCCCCAAAGCCATTCCACAGTTAGCCGATGCAACCGAAGTCTTTACCGGCATCAAGAAGCGCGCAGGCGTCCGCTACCCGGTGCTGGTGCCGAACGTGCGCGGACTCGAACGCGCCGCCGCGGTCGGCGTCGACAGCATTGCGGTATTCACCGCGGCATCCGAAGAGTTCACCAAACGCAACATCAACATGACGATCGCAGAGTCGCTCGATACTTTTCGCGGTGTCGTGAAGGCTGCCAAAGCCGGCGACATGTGGGTTCGCGGCTATGTATCGACCGCGTTCGGTTCGCCGTTCGGCGATCTGATTGCAGCCTGGCGCGTTCTCGAAGTCAGCGTGGCGCTGATCGAGATGGGCTGCGACGAGCTCTCGATCGGCGATACGATCGGGGTCGGCGTTCCGAGCCAAGTCGATGAGCTGGTTCCGCTGCTTCGCAAATCGATTCCGCTCGAACAACTCGCATTTCATTTTCACGACACCCGCGGCACCGCGCTTGCCAACGTGTACGCCGCATTGCAGCACGGCATCGCGATCTTCGACTCCAGCGCCGGCGGTCTGGGCGGCTGCCCGTATGCGCCCGGTGCGACCGGCAACCTGGGCACCGAGGACCTGCTCTATATGCTGCACGGTATGAAGATCGAAACCGGCGTGGATCTTGCCAAGGTTCGCGCCGCCTCACGGTTTATCGCCGGGGTCGTCGATCACGAACTCACCAGCAAAGCGTACCAGGCGCTCGAAAAAGCAACGCTCAGCGCATGATTCTGCGCTGCGGAGTGCTCTACGACGGCAGCCTGAATGCTCCAAAACGCAATGTCGATCTGGTTATCGACGGCAAGGTTGTGAGCGAGATTCGCGCCGCGAGCGGCGAGTTCGATCGGCAGGCGGCCTGCATTACGCCGGGCCTGGTGAACGCGCACGTTCATTTAGAGATGAGCGGCGAACCAAATACGATGGCCTCATTTCTGGGCACAACCCCGACCCAGCGGATGCTTTGGGCGGTTGAGAATGCACGCAAGTCGCTCGAAGCTGGTGTGACGACGGTGCGAGACGTCGGCTGCTCGGGTGCAATCGCGATGGAACTGCGCGACAGCATCGATGCGGGTCGAATCGCGGGTCCGCGAATTAGCGCAGCCGGCAACGTCCTCTGCATGACCGGCGGTCACGGCTGGTTTGTCGGGCGCGCGGTCGATGGTCCGTGGGATGCGCGCAAAGCCGTCCGCGAGCAGCGCCTTAACGGCGCGGACTGCATCAAGCTGATCGCGACCGGCGGCGTGCTGACCAAAGGCGCGGTTCCGGGAATCGCGCAGTTAACCGAAGAGGAGATGCGCGCAGCCATCATTGAGGCGAATGCCCACGGTATGCGCGTCTGTGCCCACGCCATCGGCACCGCCGGCATTAAGAACGCGCTGCGCGCCGGCGTCAATTCAATCGAACACGGGCATCTGCTCGATGATGAAGCGATCGCGTTGTTCAAGGAGCACAATGCGTATCTGGTGCCGACGCTGACCGCCCCGGTCTGCATCTTGGAGCACGATGACGGCAGCCAGCCAGAGTTCGTGATGCGCAAGGCGCGCGAGATCAATACGCACATGCTCCAAAATATCAAACTGGCGTACGACTCGGGCGTGAAGATCGCCGGCGGCTCGGATGCCGGAACGCCGTACAATTTGCATGAAAACTACGCTTACGAGGTCGAGCTCATGCACACGATGCTTGGGATGAGCCCGCATCAGGCGCTGCACGCCGCGACCGCGACCGCCGCTGAATTGATCGGGCTCCATTCCGGAACGCTGAGCCCGAACCAGCCGGCCGATCTGCTTCTGCTCGATTGCGATATATCGGAAGACATCCGTGCGCTGAAAATGCCGCGCTGCGTTTTCAAAGCCGGAGCCGTCGTTGTCTCCAGCTAGCCGGCCCACCTCGCTCGCCGGCTTGCGGGTGGCGGTGTTGGCGCCGATCACCTGGCCGACGCCGCCGCCCGGATATGGACCGTGGGAGCAGATTGCGTTCAACATCGCCGACGGAATGCGGCGCCGCGGCCTCGATGTGACCCTGTTTGCCACCGGAAACTCGCAGTTTTCCGGTAAACTGCACTCGGTTGTGCCGGTCGGATGCGCTCAAGACCCGGCGCTGAACTCGGATATCTACACCGCACTCCACATCGGTTCGCTGTTCGAACGCGCGCACGATTTCGACTTGATCCACAACAACTTCGATTGGAAACCGATGACTTACGCGCTGGCGACCAAACTGCCGCCGATGCTGACCACGATTCACGGGTTCTCCAGCCCGCAGATTCTAGCCGCGTACTACGCCTGTGCATGGCGCAGTTTCTACTGTTCGATCAGCAATTCCGAT
>JBDTCU010000218.1:0-4431 GCA_039923415.1 Vulcanimicrobiaceae bacterium | reverse complement strand
GAAACGTTTGCTCGCTAGTTGGCATGCGCAAGAGATTTGAAACCGTTCGGCTCTAATACTGCTAGTTGGGCTGCGAAGAGCCGGCGAATTCCGCTCTGCGCCAAATCCAAAAGCAGGTCGAGTTCGGCTCGGTCAAACGGCGCCGCTTCAGCGGTACCTTGAATCTCCACAAATTTTCCGCTTCCGGTCATAGCGACGTTCATGTCAACTTCGGCGCGGCTGTCTTCTTCGTAGGCCAGGTCCAGGAGAGGCTCTCCGGCGACAAGACCTACGCTGGTGGCCGCAATTTGATCTCGTAACGGCCATTTCTGCAGGTCGCTGCTCTCAAAATGTTTGAGCAAAGCCAGCACCAGGGCTACATATGCACCGGTGACCGCAGCGGTTCGCGTCCCGCCATCTGCCTGGAGCACGTCGCAGTCGAGCCATACCGTGCGTTCGCCGAGCTTCTTCATATCGGTTACGGCGCGCAGAGCACGCCCGATAATTCGTTGAATCTCGTGAGTGCGACCGCCGACTCTCCCCTTGGCGGATTCACGCTGGGTGCGCTCTTGGGTGGCTCGCGGCAGCATTGCGTATTCGGCGGTGATCCAACCGGTGCCGCGTCCGCGCATCCAGGGCGGCACTTTATCTTCAATTGACGCAGCGCACAGTACCCGCGTGTTTCCAACGCTAATTAAAGCGCTGCCCTCGGCATACTTGAGAAAATGCGGCTCGATCTCAACCGAGCGCGAGTCGCCGCGCGCACGTCCGTCGGACCTCATTCGACGGTCACCGTTTTGGCCAAGTTGCGCGGCTGATCGACATCTTTTCCTTCGATGTCGGCGATGTGATAGGCCAACAGCTGCAGCGGAATAATGTTTACGATCGGCGAGAGCAGCTCGTCAACTTTCGGCACCCAAAAGACATGGTCGGCAATCGCTTTGGCTTCTTCATCACCGTGGTTGGCAACCACATAAATCGGGGCTTCGCGGGCTTTCGATTCCATTAAATTAGAGAGCATTTTTTCTCGTACCCGACCGTCGGTCATCACTCCGATGACCGGGACCTTTGAATCGAGTAGAGCGATCGGCCCGTGCTTCATCTCACCGGCAGCGTACCCCTCGGCGTGAATATAGGAGATCTCTTTGAGTTTGAGTGCCGCTTCCAGCGCGGTCGGAAAATTGATATACCGGCCGATAAAGAGCGCCGTCTTGGCTTTTCGGACCTTGTTCGCCAATTTACGGATCTGGTCCGAGGTATTGAGCACGACATCGATTGCGGCCGGGAGCAGCTTGGTGTTGTCGGCGATTTCCCGCAAGCGCTCGAGCGAGGCGGATTTACGAATGCGCGCCAAATAGAGGGCGAACAGCGTCATTGCAATGACCTGCGAAACGTAGGTTTTGGTAGCTGCTACGCCGATCTCGGGGCCGCCGCGGGTAAGCAGTACGCCATCGGCGATTCGATGCAGGTGCGAACCGATCACATTGCTGACACCGATCACCGCTGAACCTAATTGTTTGGCAATCTTGACCGCTTCGATCGTATCGGCCGTCTCGCCGGACTGCGACATCGCGATTGTCAGCGCGGTCGGATCGATGACCGGATCGCCATAGCGGAATTCGCTGGCGAGTTCCATCTCGACCGGCAGATGCACCAGAGAGCGCAATAGATATTGGCCCACCAGGCCGGCGTGATAGGCAGTGCCGCAGCCGGTGATCGCGATCTTGGAAATTGTTTTAAGGTGTTGTTCGCTTACGCCGAGTTCGCTGCCGAGCTGAACGTCATTCTGCTCATCGATTCTTCCGGCCAACGTCTCTTTAACGACATTAGGCTGTTCGAATATCTCTTTAAGCATGAAATGTTTGAAGCCGCTCTTCTCGGCCGAGCCGGCATCCCACATCACTTGCATGACGTCGCGCGGGATAGCGGTGCCGTCGTACGACATCAGTCTGTAGCCATCGCGGCTGACGACCACCATCTCGCCTTCTTGTAAGATAATCTGCTTGCGGGTGTACTGCAGGATCGCCGGGGTATCGGAGGCCACGAACATCTCACCATCGCCGATGCCGACGACCAGCGGGCTTGCGCCATTGCGCGCAAAGATTAAGTGCTCGGGATCGTCGGACGAGATCACGCCGAGTGCGTAGGCGCCCCGGACCTCACCGAGGGTTAGCCGAACCGCCTGCTCGAGGTTCCCGTCATAATGCATCTCGATCAGATGAGCGAGCACTTCGGTGTCGGTTTCGCTCGCAAAGGTGTGTCCGAGCTCAATCAGCCGGGCGCGCAGAGGCGCGTAATTTTCGATGATGCCGTTATGCACGACCGCGAACCTTCCGCTGCAGTCGCGATGCGGATGAGCATTTGCATCTGAGGGCCGGCCGTGCGTCGCCCAGCGAGTGTGACCGACGCCGACGCTACCCGCGATCACCTCACCGTTGCGCAGCCGCTCGGCCAGCCGGCCGAGCTTTCCTTCCGATTTGGTACCGGTCAGCGTCCCTTGCGCGTCGATAACCGCGATGCCGGCACTATCGTAGCCGCGATACTCCAGCCGCTGCAGCGAATCCAGAATGATCGGTACGCTGTCGCGCTCGCCGATATACCCCACGATCCCGCACATCGGCTACTTAATGCCTTCCTTCGTACGTTTGTATTGGATCTTTCCGGCCGCAACTTCGTTGAACGCCGTCGATACGGGCTTGTTCGGATTTACCTTGTCGGTGAGCGGGGGAGCTCCGTTGTTCAACTGCTTGGCGCGTTTGGTTACCACGTTTACCAGGCTGAACTTCGAATCGACGTGTTCCATAAGACCATCTAGGTCTCCAAATACCGAGTCACTCATGAGTGTTCCAACTTCCTTAGATGTTCGTCGTCGTATCGATGGATGCGGAAACGCTCGGCGTGCACGATGGCTTCCAAGTCGCGAACCGCATCGTCGGACCGACGTTCTTCGTTGATGACGATGTAATCAAAATCCCGGATATACTGAACTTCTTCGTGTGCGATTTCAAGCCGCCGAGCGATCTCTTCGTTGGTCTCAGTGCGCCGGGCGAGCAATCGTTCGCGCAGATGTGAGAACCGGTCGGGCAAGAGAAAAATTAAAACGGCATCCGGAAACGAGTTCTTAATTGCGAGGGCGCCGTTCACTTCGGGCTTCATGATGAGGTCGTAGCCTTCTGTGAGGGTCGTCTCGACGAAATGACGCGGGGTCCCATAGAGGTTATCGTTGTACGCGCGGTGTTCGAGAAACCCACCTTCGGCCAGTTGGCGTTCAAACTGGTCCCGCGCCAAAAAAAAGTAGTGTTCCGCTTCTAGCTCTCCGGGGCGCGGTTGGCGGGTTGTTGCGGAGACCGAGTATTTGATGCGCGGCATGCGGGCACGCAACGCGTCGACTAAGGTGTCCTTACCGGCCCCCGAGGGGCCCGACACGACAAAAAGCAAACCCGGGCCGAACACGACATTCTCCAAACGTGGGCGAAAGGTGCCACGTTCACAGAAAAGCCGCCCTTCACCTGGTTTTGAGCGGGGCGATGACGTATAGCAGGGGATGAGTCTCTCGCTTGCGAGCATCCTGGCTGAAGCGGCACTGCGTTATCCGGCTAAAACCGCCCTGGTCGCAGGACCCGAACAGGTATCCTACGGCCGGCTCTGGGAGCAGACGCGGCGTTACGCAGCGGCGCTTCGTGGGTTCGGGATGGGCCGAGGCGACCGGGTCGCCCTCATGATCCCGAACGTGCCGAACTTCCCGCGGGCCTATTTCGCAGTTGCGGCGCTTGGGGCGGTGGTGGTCCCGATTCACGCCCTGTTGACCAGCGAGGAGATTGCATATGTGCTGCGGGACAGCGGCGCGAAGATGCTGGCCTGTGCCGGCTCGCTCCTAGAGGAAGGCGCGAAAGGTGGGGAATTGGCCGGCATCCCGGTTCTCACGTTGTCAGGAGCGCCCGATTCGAATTTGCCGGCGCTGGACGAATTGGCGGCGGCACTCGACCCCATTGAGAATCACGAGCCGCGGGAGCCGGATGAGAATGCGGTCATTCTCTACACCAGCGGCACGACCGGCAAACCCAAGGGCGCGATCCTTACCCAGCTGAACCTGGTGATGAACGCCTCCGTGTCAGCCTATGATGTCCTTGGCTTACTGCACGGCGACGTCATCCTCGGCTCTCTGCCGCTCTTCCACGCTTTCGGCCAAACGTGCGCCATGAACGCCGGCTTTCGAGTCGGTGCTACCCTGGTTTTGCTGCCGCGCTTCGACCCGCAGCATGCGCTTGAAACAGTGGTTGACGAGCGGGTGAATGTCTTTATGGGTGTGCCCACGATGTACGTGGGTTTGCTCGAGGCAGCCAAAAAAGATGCGCGCCGGCCGAAGTTGCGGCTGGCCGTTTCGGGCGGCGCATCCCTGCCGATGACCGTCCTCGAACAGTTCGAAGAGATTTTCGGCTCACCGATCTACGA
>JBDTCU010000217.1:0-4485 GCA_039923415.1 Vulcanimicrobiaceae bacterium | reverse complement strand
GGCTGCAGATATCATCGATCGCGGGGTCATTCTGACCGGAGGCGGCGCTCTGCTGCGCGGGCTCGACAAGCTGTTGGCTGAAGTCTGCGGTATTCCGGTCATCATTGCCGACGATCCGCTCTCATGCGTTGCACTCGGCACCGGGATGAGGATTCCGGTCTAATCAAAGCCGCTCTCTCGATCGTGCTGCACGCGCATATGCCGTGGTGAAGCGCGCCGGAGTGTGGCCGTTTGGGGAAGAGTGGCTCTTTCAAGGGTTGCTCGAAACCTACATTCCGCTGCTCGATCTGCTCGAGCGTCTGCACGACGGCGGGATTTCGCGAGCGTTGACGATCGGCGTGACGCCGGTGCTGATCGAACAGTTGCAAGGCCCCGAATTGTTGGAGCGGCTCGATAGGTACCTCGAGAGTCGGACCGCGCTGCTCGATTCCGACATCGAGCGCTTCGTCGGACCCGAAGAGACGATCCGCCGAGCACTCGCGATCTCCGATCGCAGCGATCTGCTGCAGAAGAAAGCGCGCTGGCGCGATGTCGTTGGAGTGCTCCGGCGCTTTTATGAATCCGGCGAGATCGAAATTCTTCCCAGCGCAGCCATGCATGCGTTTCTTCCGCTGCTGGCGCAGGATGTAAGTATCGACGCGCAGCTCGCGGGTGGTTTGGCGATCAGTGCGCGAGCGTTTGGGTTTGAACCGCGCGGGGTATGGCTTCCCGAATGTGCCTATCGTCCGCGCTTGATACCAATTCTGGAAGCGCACCGGCTCGAGTATTTCTTTACGGACGCGCGAGCGGTGCATAAGAGCGGCGGCGCAGATGTCTTACACCCGTGTCATCTGCCGGCGAACCGCGTGTCCTTCTTCGCGCGCAACGAACTCGCCAGCGGGCAAGTCGGCGACAGCGATCTCGGTTATCCCGGCGATGGCTGGTATCGCAAGTATCACAAGCAAGACGAACGTTCGGGCGTGCGCTATTGGAGGGTTACCGGTCGGCAGACCGCGCTGAGCGACAAGCTGCTCTACGAACCGATCCATGCGCGCGAACGAGCCCACGAGCATGCGCGCCATTTCGCCGAACGCATCGCCGTGGAGTTGGCCGGCTCCGTGGGCGAGTCGCCGCCTATGCAGTACTCACGTTCGATGCGGAGCTGTTCGGGCATTGGTGGGCCGAGGGTTTCATCTGGCTCGAAGAGATGCTGGGCTTGATTCAGAAGGACCCGTCGGTGGAGTTTGAACTTCCCGGCAGGTACCTCGAACGTTACCCGGCACGCGAAGCACTAGCGCTGCTGCCCTCGTCGTGGGGAACCGGCGGCGATTATCACGTCTGGGAGAATCCGCAGGTTGAATGGATCTGGCCGATCGTTCATCGCAGCGGACAGGCGCCGGAGTACGCGCGCGCGCGCTTAACCGAGCATGTTGCGTGCTTCGATCGGCCATTGGCATGAATGTCGCGGCAGTAATCGACGCGCGCCGCGAAGATGCGGCGCTGGTGGCCGATGAGGTTGCCAAAGTCATTTTTAACGGCGGGACGGTGATCTTTCCAACTGACACGGTCTACGGGATCGCGTGCGATCCGCAGCGCAGCGACGCGATCGATCGGATCTACGGCGCCAAGCAGCGCCCCGATAACAAACCGCTAAGCCTGCATCTTGGGAGCGTCCGCGAGTTTCTTGAATATGCAGGCCAGAACAGCCTGGCGCTGTTGGCGGCGAAGCGGCTTCTTCCCGGGGCCGTGACGCTGATTATCCGCCGGCCGGCGTTTATTAGTGAGGATGTTAGTGCCGGTCTTGCGACCGTGGGCTTTCGGGTTCCGGACGACCCGCTTAGTTTAGCGATTCTGGAGCGCTGCGGCCCGCTGGCGGCGACCAGCGCCAATACCAGCGGGGCCAAGCCATACTACGGCGGCGGCGATTGGGAGACGCTTCCGAAGGCCGATCTGCTTATCGAAAACGGTCCAACGAGCAGGCAGGCCGAATCGAGCGTCATCGACCTCTCCGGTTCGCTGCCCCGGCTGCTGCGGGAGGGCGCCCTTACCCTCGAATTTCTCAGCTCGCAACTCGGACCGGTCGTCCGTCAAACGGTAAAGATTCGAAATAATCAATGAACCTCAAGACTTTCGCGGCCGTTGGTGCCGCACTCGCGCTGTGCACCCAACTGGCGAGCGCGAGCACTCCTTCGCATAGGCCGGCCTCAGGAGCGGGTGCCGGGGCGACCTTTTCGCTTGGGGATTACAACGTCGCCACGTCATCGCTCGATCTAAACTATCAAAATGGTGACTTCACTGCGCCCAAGCACGTCACTCTGACGCGGCCCGACCCGCCGTCCGACATCAATGCCGACCGGGCGACCGGGAACTACAAACGCAAGGCCGCCACACTTATCGGCCACGTCGTCCTGCACGACTCCAGCGGCTTTTCCAGTCTGAGCAGCGCCAAATCCGAAGGCACGCATCAGCCCGCAACGCTTACGACCGATCAACTCGAAATCGATGGAATCGCCAAAGTCTACGTGGCCACCGGCAACGTACATTTTACGCAGGGAACGACCGTCGTCGACGCAGATAAAGGTACGCTCGACGACCGCAGCCATCTGCTGCATTTAACCGGCAACGTGCATATTACGCAAGCCGAACGCTCGATGAATGCGCAAACCGTCGCCTACGACACGATTTCCGGCGACGCCCAAGCCGACGGCGATGTGACGATGCAATTCCCCGGCGATATTCATCCCTCATTGGCAACCCCCAAGCCGATCGTCATCAAAGCGCCCAAGATCAAGATTCACAAAACGGTGTGATGGAACCGACGCTTTTCGGAGCGGCAGTTGCGCAGAGCGCTCCGCTGGCGGCGCGGATGCGTCCGCGCAATCTGGATGAGTTTGTCGGTCAAACGCAGATCGTCGGCGAAGGTCATGCGTTGCGCCGCGCGATTGAGAGCGACGCCGTCCCTTCGCTGATTTTTTGGGGACCGCCCGGAACCGGTAAGACCACGCTAGCTGAGATCATTGCAAACGCAACCGGCGCGAACTTCACGTCGCTCTCGGCGGTAAGCGCCGGCGTTGCGGACCTGCGTCGAGTCGTTGCCGAAGCCGGTCAGCGCCGTCGAGTCGGCAAACGCAGTGTCCTATTCATCGACGAAATTCACCGTTTCAACAAAGCTCAGCAAGATGCAGTGCTTCCGTACGTCGAGGATGGGACGGTGACGCTCATCGGCGCGACTACCGAGAACCCGTCTTTCGAAGTCAATTCAGCGCTGCTCTCGCGTTCGCGAGTCTTTGTGCTGCAGGCGCTTACCGACGAAGAGGTCGGGCACATTATCGATCGCGCATTGAGCGACGACGAACGAGGCCTCGGTAAGCGGCGGCTGCGGATCGAACCGGATGCACGTGAAGCGTTAATTACGCTCTCGGGCGGAGACGCGCGAGTCGCTCTTGGAACGCTTGAATTTGCGGCCGCCACCGCTGCCGGCGAGGCGATCACCAGAAAATTGGTCGGCGATGCGCTGCAGCGCCGAGCGATCAGCTACGACAAGGGCGGCGATCAACACTACGATATCATCAGCGCTTTCATCAAATCCCTACGCGGCAGCGATCCGAATGCGGCGCTCTATTGGCTCGCGCGCATGATCGATGCGGGTGAGGACGCACTCTTTATCGTGCGTCGCATGGTCGTTCTTGCATCCGAAGATATCGGTCTGGCCGATTCACGAGCGCTTCAAATCGCCGTCGCGACCCAGCAAGCGGTTCACTTTATCGGCATGCCGGAAGGTTTTTATCCGCTCGCTCACTGCGCGCTCTACCTGGCAAAAGCACCGAAGAGCAATAGCGTCGGCCGCGCGTACGGCGCTGCGCTTCGTGACGTGCAAGAAACTCGGAACGAGCCGGTTCCGCTTCATCTGCGCAACGCGCCGACCGGCTTGATGAAGAACCTTGGTTACGGTCGCGACTACATCTATAGCCACGACGATTATGCCGCCGGCCAAGAGTTCTTGCCGCCCAACCTATCCGGCCGCCGCTACTACGCCCCCGGCACCCAAGGCGAAGAAAGTGAATAAAAAAAGGCGGCTGGTTTTTGCCAGCCGCCGGGTTCCCGTTGCTTCTTACTCGGAGTGTGCAATGGAGCTTCGCACAACCCCATCTTAAAGCGCCGATCTTAAAACTCTCTGAGGAAATTCTTGGAACGCATCTACCTCGATCATGCCGCCACCACGCCGGCCCGGCCGGAAGCCGTGCAAGCGATGCTGCCGCATTTTACGGCGGGCGGGTACAACCCGAGTTCGCCACATGCCGAAGGCCGGACCGCTCGAGCGGCCCTCGACTGCGCCCGCGAAAGCCTGGCTCGCGGATTGAACGCCAAGCCCAAAGAGATTGTATTCACAGGCGGCGGATCCGAGGCCGACAATTTGGCGATCTTGGGTGCGGCGGAAGCGGCCCAGGATCGCGGCCGGCATATCGTCTCGACGAGGTTCGAACACCATGCCGTTCTGCACGCGCT
>JBDTCU010000216.1:0-9691 GCA_039923415.1 Vulcanimicrobiaceae bacterium | reverse complement strand
GTCTCGGTCGGCTCGATCATCAGGCACTCTGGAACGAGTAGCGGGAAATACATCGTCGGCGCATGGTAGCCGTCGTCGAGCAACGCTTTTGCGATGTCGAGCGCGCGCACGCCGGTCTCTTTTTTCAGTTGCTGCGCGGAGGCGACGAACTCGTGCCTGCAAATCTCCGGATAGGGAGTATCCAAAAACTTCTCGACGTGAACTCGGATGTAGTTGGCGTTCAGTACCGCGAGTTGAGATACTTTGGTCAGACCCTCGGCACCGTTGGCGTAGATGTACGCGAGCGCGCGAACGGCGTGAGCGAAGTTGGACCAGAACGAGCGCATCGGTCCGATCGATTTGGGACGATCGAAGTCCAGCGCATAGACCTTTCGATCGCTGGACGCAGCATTTGCATCGGCATTCGGTTTTTCCACCGCCCGAACGTATGGGGTCGGCAGATAGTCGACGAGATGAGCGGCAACACCGACCGGCCCGTGACCGGCACCACCGCCGCCGTGCGGGATTGTGAAGGTCTTGTGTGTGTTTAAATGCATCAGGTCGAAGCCCATATCACCGGGACGCGCATTGCCCATCAGCGCGTTAGCGTTGGCTCCGTCGTAGTACATTAGACCCCCGGCTTGGTGCACGGCGCGCGTAATCTCAGCGATGTGATCTTCAAAGAGCCCGAGCGTGTTCGGATTAGTCATCATGCAAACTGCCGTATCGCCGCCGATAACTTTCTTGAGTTCATCGACACCTACCCGCCCTCGCGAATCGCTCTTAAGCGAGATCACTTTAAACCCGCACATCGCCGCAGAGGCCGGATTGGTGCCGTGCGCGGTGTCCGGCACGATGACTTTGTCGCGCTTGGTCTCGCCTCGCTCACGAAAGTACTTCTTTGCGATCAGGAGGGCGGCCAGCTCGGCGTGCGCGCCGGCTGCGGGATTGAGCGAAAACGCTGCCATTCCAAAGAGCGATGCCAAACTGCGTTCGAGTTCGTACATCACTTGCAGAGCGCCTTGTGAGAATTCGTCCGGTGTCCAGGGATGCAGATTGGCCAAACCCGGCATGGCCGCGCAGAAGTCGTTGACGCGCGGATTGTACTTCATGGTGCACGAACCGAGCGGATAAAACCCTAAGTCGATGCCGAAGGTGCGATGCGAGAGCCGCGTGAAGTGACGCACCACATCTAATTCGCTGTTATCCGGCAGCGGCAGGTCGTCGCGCAGCAGATCCTGCGGCAAAAACTCGGTTAGCGATTCACCTGAATCAACGTATCGGTTAGCCCGGCCTTCTTGGCCCTGTTCGAAGATGATCGGGGAGGCGGTGTGATCAGACGCGAGCCGGGACATTGGCTACCTCTTGGAGTGCGGAGCAGAGTGCATCGATATCGGCCGTTGACGTCAGCTCGGTCGCTGTCATCAAGATGCAATCGGAGAGCTCGGGATAGAATCGGCCGAGATCAATGCCGCCGAGAATACCGCGCGCTTGCAAATTCGCCAGCACGGTATTGGCGGGTTGATGGACGTTGACCGCAAACTCGTTGAAGAACGGCGCCTGGTACCGCAGACTCAGGCCCGCGATCGAACTGACCTTAGCGGCTAACTCGCGCGATCGTTTGAGATTTGCAGCTGCCACGTCGTGCAATCCGGTTTTGCCGAGCAGCGCGAGATATATCGTAGCGATCAGCGCGCAGTGGGCTTGATTGGTGCAGATATTCGAGGTGGCACGCTCGCGGCGGATGTGCTGTTCGCGAGCTTGCAGGGTCAAGACATACGCCTCGTTGCCGGTGTTATCGACACTTCGCCCGACCAGGCGTCCTGGAATTCGCCGCATATGCTCGGCAGTCGAGGCGATAAATCCCACATATGGTCCGCCGTAAGCCATCGCAACCCCGAACGATTGGGCCTCGCCAACCACGATATCGGCGCCCCAGGAAGCCGGTGTCGCGAGCGCAGCCATTGCCAATGCTTCGGCGACAACCGCGATAAGCACCGTTCCGCTCGGTTTGACGGCACCGCGCAATTGGACCGGCGGCGTATCGATAACGCCGAAGAAATTCGGCGATTGAATTGCCAGCGCTGAGTATTCGTTAGAAGCCAGCCGGGCTTCTAACTCGGCAAAGTCGGTGGCGCCGTCTTGGCCGATCGCGAGTTCGTCGATCTGAATATCGAGCCCGTCGCAGTAGGTCTTAAGGACGGCCCGGTAATTTGGATTGATCGCCCGCGAAAGTAAGATTTTTTTGCGCCCGTTTGCGTTAGTGGCCATGATCGCGGCTTCGGCCAAGGCCGTTGCGCCGTCATAGACCGAGGCATTCGCGATGTCCATGCCGGTCAGCAGGCAGATGTACGTCTGCCACTCATAGATCGCTTGCAGATAGCCTTGTGAAACTTCGGCTTGGTATGGCGTATACGATGTCAAAAACTCGCCGCGCATGGCAAGCGCCATAATCGCAGGCGGGGCATAGTGCCGGTACGCTCCTCCACCCAAGAATGAAACCATATTCGCGCCGGTGTTCTTAGCTGCAAAATGCTGAAAACGCTTGACAATCTGCATCTCGGATAAAGCCGGTACGATATCGAGCGGCGTTTTTAGCGCGACTTCATCGGGGACCTTAACCAAATCTTCCAGCGAACCGACGCCGATCGCCTCGAGCATCTGTGCGATGTCGCGCTTGGTATGTGGCGTGTAAATGTTAGTGACTTTCTTCTGTGAGCAGTTTTTCGTAGTCAGCGAGTTTGAGTAGGTGCTGACTCTCGGATGAGTTACTTATCTTCATCTTGAAGAGCCAGCCGCCGGCGAACGGTTCGCGATTGACCAGCGCCGGGTCGTTATCGAGTGCAACGTTTACCTCGCTCACATCACCGCCTATCGGAGTAAAGAGATCCGATACGGCCTTGACCGATTCAATCACGCCGACGTTACCGAATTGCGCGATCGCAGTCCCGACTCGCGGTAACTCGACATAGACGATGTCGCCAAGCGAATTTTGGGCGTAGTCGGTGATTCCGATCGTCGCCGTGTCGCCGTCGATCTTTACCCACTCGTGGTCTTTGCTATACAACAAATTTCCCGGTAAAGACAAAACTGTTCTCCTTATGCTCTCTTATAGAATGGGAGTGCGACCACAGTCGCGTCGTGTCGCGCTCCGCGAATCTCGACTGATAGAACGGTACCGACGGTCGCAGCGTCTTTTTCGAGAAGGGCGGTTGCGATATTCTTATTGTTGACCGACGGAGCTTTTGAGCCGCTCCGCACTTCTCCGACCAGACGATCGCGAAGATAGACTTTGTAGCCTTCGCGCGCAGGTGCGGGACCGTTCAAGATTAGTCCGGCAATCCGCGGGAACGCATCGCCGTCCTTCTGGGCCTGCAAAGCCGCTTTCCCGGTAAACTCCGGCTTATTCAATTTAATCGCGAAAGTCAATCCGGCTTGAATTGGGCTGATCTCTTCGGTAATCTCGTGGCCGTAGAGCGGCATCCCGGCTTCCAAACGCAACACATCGCGCGCACCGAGCCCTGCTGGTTCCAGTCCCGAAGATTGACTATCCGCGAGTAGCGTGCGCCAAATCTGGGTTGCTTCGGCGCCGTCGACAAACAACTCAAAGCCGTCTTCGCCGGTATAGCCGGTGCGAGCGACGATTGCGTCTTTGCCGTACACTTTGCCTTCGGTGCAGAAATAGTATTTCAGGTCGTTTAAGCTGACATCGAGCGCGCTTTGCAGCATCTGCAGCGCCTTGGGTCCTTGAATGGCGATTAAAGCGTTCGTACCGTGAAGACTAGTCAAGGTAACGCCCGCACCTAATTTTGCATTGAGAAGTGCCCACATCTTATCGGCGTTGCCGGCATTTACCACCAGCAGCCAACGATCGGGTAGCCGATAGAAGATAACATCGTCGTGAGCGCCGCCCCGTTCGTTGCAGAACAAGTTATAGCGGGCTTGGAACGGCTTCATTGTTGAAACCGCATTGACCGTCAGCTTATCCGCCCACTCGGCAACGTTCTCGCCCTCTAGAATGAACTGGCCCATATGCGAGAGATCGAAGAGTCCTGCCCGATTCCGCACCGCTTCATGTTCCTTGAGGATGCCGCTGTATTGAACCGGCATCTCGAATCCGCCGAATGGAACCAGGCGCGCTCCGAGCGCGACGTGCTCGGCGTAGAGCGCGGTGCGCTTCGATGCCGTGCCGGCGGTCGTCATTTCGTGGGCTTCTCTTCTGAATAGGTGTTGAGGAAGTTGAGGGTTGCGTGGGCAACCAGCTTTTCGCCGCTGCGAACGTGAACTTCGCCATAAACGATTCGACGCCCGGCTTTCAAAATGGTCGCCTCGGCGATAAGATCGTGCGGCGGTAATGCCGGAGTCAGAAAATTGCAGGCGAGTGCCGCGGTTGTCGTGTCTTGTTCGCGTCCGTAAATAGATGCAAGCGCGATATAAAAACAGGTGTCACAAAGACTGACGATTGCGCCGCCGTGAATCGCGCCGGTACCGTTGGTAACCTCAGGGCGGTAGGGCATCCGCATGACTGCTCGGCCCTTCTCGACGCTCTCCAAATGCAGATCGAGCAGTTCGACGAAGAACGACTTCTCTTTATTCCACTCGTGGCGGGCCGATACTTGATCGGGGTGATCGGTGCTTTGCACGGTTTCTCCCAAGGGGCGATAAGCTCCCAAACTCTACTGGATTCGCAAGCCTTCGTCTAGTGCTTTTGTTCTCTGGCGACGGCGTCGTATGCGGCGCGGAAATTGAGTGTGCCGCCGTGCAGCCAATGAGCACCGTCGACCGCCAGGGCGGCTCCGCTAACCCAAGCTGCCTGATCGGAGCAGATCCAGAGGGCCGCGTTCGCGATATCCTCGGGCACGCCTAGCCGCCCTAGTGGGATCTGCGCGGTGACTTTCTGCTCGACGTCGGCGACCGACCACAGATTTTTGTCGGTACCTTCGGTGTGCACAGGGCCCGGGGCGATGGCGTTGGTGCGAATCCCGAACTGGCCCCACTCCGCGGCCAGCGTGCGGGTCATTGCCAGAACGCCTGCCTTAGCGCAGGCTGAATGGATCGCGCCCGGCTCGCCGCTCCAGGCATAACTGGCTATGATGTTCAGGATCGCGCCGCGGCTCTCGCGCAGCGCTTCGAACGCTAACCGCGAACAGTAAAACGTCCCATTGAGCACGATGTCGACGACTGTTTTGAAGCCGTTGGGTGAAAGCGTCTCGGAGGGCGCAACGAAGTTGCCGGCGGCATTGTTTACCAGGACATCGAGCCGTCCGGTACGCTTGAGGATCTCCGCAATGACTTCTCCGACGCGCCCGGCATCCCGCACGTCACACGATAAGCCGAACGCCGACCCACCGGCGGCACGTATGAGCCCTGAGGTTTCGTCGACCGCTTCTTGCCGGCGGCCGATCGTGCAGACGGCTGCGCCCTGTGAGGCAAAGGCCAGCGCCATCGCACGGCCGAGCCCGGAGCCGCCGCCGGTTATCAGAACCGTCTTTCCGGAATACGACTGCTCGCTCAAAATGTATCGCCTGCTTTCGCGAGCTCACGCCGCAGATAGAGCGGCAGCGCAAAGATTCGCCGATGGGTCTGTGCATCGTAGAAGTAGCTTTCACCGCTCAACTTACTGCAATACGCATCGATCGCCGAAGCATCAAGCTGCGATACATCGATCCGATCGCTGCACGCGATGAACGCCCAGTCGTTATCGAACGCCGGAACGTGCGAGTAGAATGAGGCCACATACTTGTAATGCTTGCGCAAGGTTCGAGCCATCTTCGCATGCAGCGACATGTTATGGAACCCGGCGGTACTGGCTTGCAACACATAGACGCCGCCGTCGGTCAGCCTTGCCTTGATGTTGCGAAAAACCTCGTCACAAAAGAGCGGATTGCTGGGCGAATCTTCTAGCGGCTCGGTCAGGTCCGAGATGATGACGCCATACCGGTCGCGATCTTCCTCTAAAAACTTGAGCGCATTCCCGATGATGACGCGCGAGCGAGGGTTATCAAACGCGCCATCCGACCACTCCGCCAGGAACTTCTTTGAAAGCTCGACCACCTCGCCGTCGATGTCCACCATCGTCACACGCTTCACATCGGGATGCCGCAACGCCTCGCGAAGCGTCGCGCCTTCGCCGCCACCCAAAATCAAGACTTCCGCGCGATCGTCTGCCGCTGCTAAAGCTGGGTGGACCAGCGACTCATGATAGATCTTCTCATCGTTCTGCGAACTCTGAGTATCGCCGTCTAAGATCAGCATCTTGCCGAAAACCGGCGTGTGGATGACTCCGACGCTCTGGAAAAGCGTGCGTCCCGCATAGTAGACTTCGTCAACCGCGTGGTGGTGCCGTTCGGTGGGGTGAAACTCCTCGACGTACCACTGCCAGTGTTCGGTTTTCGGCATAGCTCCCTACTCTATGCACCCCGGCCGCCGCCCACCTCTTATCGCAGCGCGAAGGGTACTTTGAGGAAATGGCCCAAGTGGAATACGCGTGTCGGTACTTCACTACGAACGACTGGAAAATCAACGCATTGAATTGCGGGTTCGATTCGATGCGGCCGATCCGATTCGCCATCTCGTGCTGGACGATTTTCTCAAGCCGGCGGCGGCGCAGCACGCGCTGGCGGCCTTTCCCTCACCGCAGGCAATGGAGATTGCGTTTGCGGGGTTGCCGGAGGTCAAGAACGCCGAACAGCGGATCGAACTTTTGGACCCGGTCTTTCAGGATATCTTCCGCGATCTGCGCTCGCCTCGCTTCATCACCTGGCTGCAAAGCGTTACCGGGATCGACGATTTGAGCGCCGACCCGGAGCTGCACGGCGGCGGCCTGCATCAGGGTTCGGACGGCAGTTATCTGGATGTCCACGCCGATTTCAACATTCATCCGCGCTTGGGGTTGTACCGCCGCCTCAACGTGCTGATCTATCTTAACCCGATTTGGCAGTCCGATTGGCAAGGATACCTCGAACTTTGGTCACGCGACATGCAAGAGTGCCGGCAATATATCGAGCCGAAATTCAATCGCTGCGTGATTATGGAAACCCACGATCACGCCTTTCACGGCTACAAGGAGTTGCGTCTGCCGGCCGGCGTTACCCGAAAATCGATCGCGTCCTATTACTACTCGGCTAGTCGAAGCCAAGCGCAGACTGAGAGCGAACACGATACGCTCTTCCAGTTACGGCCCGAGCAACAGCAAGCCACCGGCATGCGGCTCTTCTTCCGCAGGCTAACCGCACTCTCGCCGCCCAAATTGCGCCCGGCAGTGCGCGCGGTTCGCAAACTATTTGGGCTCGACACCTAAAGAAGAACGCAATCCGAAAATTTCGGATGCGTTCTTGGGTTTCTCAGATTCGAGTGAGTTCGGCTTACGCGGTAAGCGATCGCCCTTCGTTCTCGGTGGTCACAACGTGCGTGTAACGTCCGCTTCCGGATTCGATTCCACGTTTGACTTCAGTCGTCAACATACTAGTTGCGTGCAGCGCCTTTGCAGCGTACTCGCAAGCGGCCCAGGGATCGGTATGATCGCCGCACGTATAGAAATCCATCGCAGCATAGCCGGTCTCCGGCCACGTATGGATCGAAAGGTGTGATTCTGCAAGCACAACGACGCCCGAGACGCCGTGTGGCTCGAATCGGTGAAACGCGACCTCCATTACCGTCGCTTTAGCCGCTTTGGCGGCCGCGATCATGATGCCGCGAACGCTATCAACATCGGTCAGCGCTTCTGGGCTACAGCCCGAGAGCTCGCAGACGATGTGGGTACCGAGTGCCTTCAATTCTTCTCTCTCCTAGAACCTGGGGAAATCCCACCTCCGGACTCGTCGGCTGGCGTCTGCGGTGCAGTCACGTCCCCGACCTTTCGACGATCTCTAGCCGGCCTACCCAATCCTGGGCAAGCGAGCGTCTCGCCGCAATGGCGCGTTGGGCGCGCCTCCCTCACACTTCTCCTTCATTCGAGGAGGTCCGGCGACCATAATACCCCCTCAGCGACCCCCTGTAAAGCCGTTTTTGTGGAGAGATTTTCTCCCAAGGGAAACCATGCTCGTCAGGACCGGGTTCTAGAAAGTGAAGATACGACTTCAATATCTTGACTATCGGAGGTCCCGGGCGTACCCTTAAAGCCGATTCCATGCCCTTAGTTTAGTGTTTTAGTGTTTTAAGGAAGCAGAGCGCACATGGCCACCGAGCTGAAAACCGCCGTCACCGTCGACGAGGACTACCGCCACGGGTTCCACGACTCCGAAGAGAACTACAAATTCAAGTCGGATAAGGGACTTACCCGCGAAATCGTCGAGCGCATTAGTTCGATGAAAAGCGAGCCCGAGTGGATGTTGGCGTTCCGGCTGAAATCGCTGGAAATCTTTCAATCCAAGCCGATGCCGACGTGGGGCGACTCGGCACTGCTCTCCGAGATCGATTTCGACAACATCCGCTACTTCGTTAAGTCGACCGAGGGTACCGAGCGTAATTGGGACGACGTGCCCGACGATATCAAGCGCACCTTCGATCGACTGGGAATTCCCGAGGCCGAGCGCAAGTTTCTCTCGGGCGTCTCAGCTCAGTATGAATCCGAAGTCGTCTATCACTCGGTCGTTGAGGAACTCGAAAAAGACGGCGTGCTGTTCATGGACATGGATACCGCGCTCAAAGAGCATCCCGATATCGTCAAGAAATACTTGGCGACGGTTATTCCACAAGCCGACAATAAGTTCGCCGCGCTGAACTCGGCGGTCTGGTCGGGCGGGTCCTTCGTGTACGTGCCCGCGGGCGTGCACGTCGAGATCCCGCTCCAGGCGTACTTCCGCATCAACACCGACAACATGGGCCAGTTCGAACGCACCCTGATCATCGCCGACAAAGGCTCGAAGGTCCACTACATCGAGGGTTGCACCGCACCGAAATTTTCGAGCAGTTCCTTGCACAGCGCGGTCGTCGAGTTGATCGCGATGGAAGGTGCCTCGATCCGTTACACGACCATTCAAAATTGGTACCGCAACATTTTCAATCTCGTCACCAAACGCGCCGTGGCGTACAAAAATGCGACCGTCGAATGGGTCGACGGCAACATCGGCTCACGATTGACTATGAAGTATCCGGCAATCTATTTGATGGGTGAGGGCGCGCGCGGCGAGATCCTTTCCGCTGCGTTTGCCGGCGAAGGACAACATCAGGATGCCGGTGCCAAAGTCATTCACGCCGCGCCGAACACGACGTCGGTCGTTACCAATAAATCGGTCTCTGCCCACGGCGGCAAGACCACCTATCGCGGTTTGGTTGAGATCTACCCGGGCGCGGTGGGCGCCAAGACACGCGTGAAATGCGACGCGCTGATTATGGACGAGAAGAGCGCCAGCGATACCAAGCCGACGATGAAGATTCATGAGCAGCGCTCAACGGTCGAGCATGAAGCCAGCGTCAGTAAAATCGGCGAAGAGCAATTATTCTATGCGATGAGCCGCGGACTCAGCGAAGCCGACGCTACCGCGATGATCGTCAATGGGTTCTTCGACTTCTTCGTCAAGGAACTTCCGATGGAATATGCGGTCGAACTGAATCGTCTGGTCAAAATGGAGATGGAAGGGTCGGTTGGCTAACGCTACTGCCGTAGCACGCATATCCGACATTCCCGCCGGTACGACCAAACGCGTTCGAGTGGATGGCACTGAGGTGCTGCTTTGCAACGTCGAAGGCCTAATTTACGCAATCGAAGACG
>JBDTCU010000215.1:0-3196 GCA_039923415.1 Vulcanimicrobiaceae bacterium | reverse complement strand
GACTACGACCGATTGCGGATCCGTCCGCATCATCACTTTGGACAACGCGCCGGTAAACGCGCTCTCGTTCGCTTTCTGCGCCGAGCTGCTGGCCGCAGTCGATGCAGCCGAAAGCAATTCGAATCTGGACGCGATCGTCTTCACCGGCGCAAACGGCATCTTTAGCGGCGGCGCCGACGTGCATGATTTCCTGCGCGAGCCGACGCCCGATAGAAAGACGATTCGTGATGTGATCGCAAGAGTTGAGCGCGGCACCAAAACCTATGTTGCGGCGATCGATGGAAACGCACTCGGCGGCGGCCTTGAATTGTCACTTGCCTGCGATTATCGGATTGCGACCAAACGCTCGAAGGTCGGTTTGCCGGAGATCAAGCTGGGCTTACTTCCGGGTGCCGGGGGCACACAGCGGTTGCCGCGACTGGTCGGCGCGCAAGTTGCTTTGGAGATGATGCTCAAAGGTGAGAGCATCGGTGCCCAGGATGCAAAGAAGAAGGGGATCGTCGACGAAGTCGTCGAGACCAATGTGGTTGATGGCGCAGTCGCACTGATCGAACGCGTGCGCCGGAGCGAACCAAAACGGCGGATCAGCGCGCTCAAAGCGCAGATCGGCGCCGCGATCACACCGCTTGCGCTTCCGTTCGTGGTCTCGCAAGCCCACAAGATGGTGCCGCCCGAAGAGAACGGCGGCTTCGCAGCCCACAAGCTCATCGATGCAGTCGAAGCTGCGGTCGAATTGCCGTTCGAACGCGGCATCGCGCGTGAATCCCGCCTCTTCGATCAGTTGGTGCGTTCCGAGCCGTCGCTCGCGCTGCGTCACATCTTCTTTGCCGAGCGCGAACTCTCGAAAGTTCCCGGCCTGAGCGCGGCCGAAGCAAAGACGATTGCAAAGGCAGGTGTCATCGGCGGTGGGACGATGGGGACCGGAATCGCGATTACGTTTGCGAACGCCGGAATTCCGGTCACGGTCGTCGAGCCGCTGGATGAGGCGGTCGAACGAGCCAAACAGATGGTCTTCGGAATGTTCATGCACCAAGTGCAGCGCGGCCGCTTGACCCAAGAAGAAGCCTGGAAGCGCGGACAGTCGGTCGTCTTTACCAGCGATTTCAACGAGCTCAAAGACACCGATCTCGTGATTGAAGCAGTCTTTGAGAATATGGACGTCAAGAAACAGGTCTTCCAAAAACTCGAAGCGATCGTCAAACCGGATGCGATCTTTGCTTCCAACACATCGACGCTGGACATCGACGAGATGGCGTCCGCGACCAAACGGCCCGGTCAGTTCGTCGGCCTCCACTTCTTTGCGCCGGCCAATATTATGAAGCTGCTTGAGATCGTTCGCGGGAGAGAGACCTCACCGCAGACCCTGGCGACCGCAATGAAGCTGGGTAAGACGCTGCGAAAAGTCGCGGTTCTCTCGGCCAACGCCTTCGGCTTCATCGGTAACCGCATGCTGTTTGACTACGCGCGGGAAGCCATGGGGCTTGCCGAGGCGGGCGTTCCACCGCATCGGATCGACAAGGTGATGAAAGACTTCGGTTTCGCAATGGGCCCGTTTACGATGTTCGATCTCTCGGGCGTCGATGTGTTCTGGCACATCCAGCAAGCCCGCCCGGATATGGGCTCGGGCCGTACCAAGATCGTCGATCGGATGTACGAACTCAAGCGTCTCGGTCAGAAAACCGGCGCCGGATTCTACAGATATGAAAAAGGGAAGCGCGACCCGATTCCCGATCCGCAGATTGAAACGCTGTTCGCAGAAGAAGCTGCCAAAGCCGGAATCGCAGCGCGGGAAGTCGGTGACGCCGAGATCGTGAAGCGCTTAGTGTACGCGTTGATTAACGCCGGCGCGAATCTGCTGAACGACGGTGTCGCGCTGCGACCGGGCGACATTGACATTACCTATATTTACGGGTACGGTTTTCCGCCCCATCACGGCGGACCGATGTGGTATGCCGATGAGATTGGCGTCGAAAATGTCTATGCCGATGTTAAAGCGTTTGGCTGGACGCCTTCCCCACTGCTGGCCGAGATCGCGGAAAGCGGCGGAAAGTTTGCAACCTATTCAAAGGAGCTAGCACATGCGTGAAGCCGCTATCGTCTCCGCGACCCGCACGCCAATCGGCAAAGCGTTTCGCGGAGCTTTCAACCAAACACCCGGAGCCACGATGGCCGGGCACGTTATTGCGCATGCGATCGAACGCGCCAAGATCGACCCGGCGGAGATTGAAGATGTCGTCATCGGCGTCGGTTTGCCCGAAGGCGCGACCGGCAACAACTTGGGACGCACGGCAGCGCTTCGAGCCGGCTGTCCAGTCGGCGTCTCCGGTCAAACGGTCAGCCGTTTCTGCGCTTCAGGTTTGCAGGCCGTTTCATCGGCTTCGCAGCGCGTCATCGTGGATGGAGCGCAGATTGTGGTCGCCGGCGGCTGCGAGTCGATAAGCATGGTGCAGAACGATATCAACATCAAGGGCATGAGCGAGGAGTGGCTGATGCGCCATCAACCTGATCTCTATATGCCGATGCTGCAAACTGCCGATCAGCTCGCAAAAAGATACAGTGTGTCGCGGGAGCGTCAGGACGAGTATGCATTGCAGAGCCAGCAGCGCACCGCTGCCGCACAAGCTGCCGGAAAATTCGACGCCGAGATCGTACCGATGCCGGCTTGGAAATATGTAGTTGATAAAGCGACAGACTTAGTGACCGAGGAACATGTCACGCTTATCAAAGATGAGGGTAATCGTACCGATACGACCCTAGAAGGCCTGGCTGGCCTCAAAGGCGTTCTCGACAAAAACTCGACCATCACGGCCGGCAACTCATCGCAGCTTTCCGACGGCGCCGGTGCGGTCGTTATCATGGATGCGAAGTTGGCGGAAAAACGCGGATTGCAGCCGCTTGGATTCTACCGTGGTATGGTCGTGCGCGGCTGCGAGCCCGGCGATATGGGCAGTGGACCGGTCTTTGCGATTCCCGAACTGCTCAAGCGCCACGACCTGAAAGTCGATGACATTGGACTCTGGGAGCTCAACGAAGCCTTCGCGGTGCAAACGGTGTACTGTCGTGATACGCTAGGATTGCCAAATGAGCGCTTCAACGTGGACGGCGGCGCAATCTCTATCGGCCATCCCTACGGACTCAGCGGTACGCGCATGGTGATGCACGCATTGATCGAGGGCAAACGCCGCAGCGTAAAGTT
>JBDTCU010000214.1:0-3302 GCA_039923415.1 Vulcanimicrobiaceae bacterium | reverse complement strand
TCGTTCGAAGCCGGTCAGCACATCCAATTTTGTGATGACCGCGCAGGTTAAACCGTTGACCCGCACAGCATATTTGGCTGCGACCGCATCGAACCAGCCGCAGCGACGGGGACGCCCCGTCACGGTTCCGAACTCGCCTCCGTTTTTTCGCAGGCGTTCGCCCGAGGCATCGTGCAGTTCGGACGGAAACGGGCCCGAGCCCACGCGTGTGCAGTAGGCTTTCACCACGCCGATGACACGCGCGACCGCGGTTGGACCGATTGCGAGCCCGACGCAGGCACCCCCGGCCAAGGTTGTTGAACTCGTTACAAACGGATATGTCCCGTACCCCACATCGAGCAGGGTCCCTTGCGCACCTTCGATCAAGACCCGTCGTCCGCTCTCAAGCGCGCAGTGTATATACCCCACCCCATCGACGATGTGCGGCCCGACCAATTCAGCGGCTTGAAACGTCTTGGCGATCGTATCTTCTTCAGATGGGAGATCGGTCAGTCCGGCGAGATTCCGGCTGCAGGCATTCAGGTTGAAGCGGATCTTATCCGCTAGCGATTCCTTTCGCTGCAAGTCCCCGAAGCTGATTCCTGCGCGCGCCACTTTATCGACGTACGCTGGACCAATCCCGCGACCAGTTGTTCCAAGCGCTGCGGATCCGCGCGCCAGCTCGCTGGCCCGATCGGCAGCTGCGTGATACGGAAAAACAATTTGAGCGCGATCTGAAATTTTGATTCGAGTGACATCGATATCCAACGTACGCAGGTTATCGATCTCAGCCAGAAAACCGCCCAAGCTGACGACCGTACCGCCCCCGATGAAGAGCTCGACATGCGGATGCATCACTCCGGACGGAACAATCCGCAGCGCCAAATGCCGATCTCCGACTACAATCGAATGGCCCGCGTTATCGCCGCCGCCAAATCGCGCCACGATGTCGTAATCCCGCGCATAATAGTCGACAATTCGACCTTTGCCCTCATCACCCCACTGAATTCCGACGACGATATCGGCTTTGCCGGCGGTGATCTCACTCACTTCTGAATTCCAGATCGGCGGTATCGCCCATCGGAATTTCGCCGACTCCCTGAAACGACGTCATGATGAACTCGCTGAAAAGGGCGTTCGGCCAGCCGAAATTCTGTCGCGTAAACGATTTTGGATTATTCGGATCGAACGATTCATGGAAGAGATGATCGCCCGGGTCGCTCGCCAGCAACTCACCCAATACATCGCGCTTCTCGCTTTGAGTGGTCGCGGTCATGCCTTGAATGATCAGGGCCATCGGCCAGATCCAGTGATCCGGCGTATGATAGCTGCCGATTCCGCGAGCAACGCTGCCGGTATAGTACGACGGGTTATCTTGCGAGAGCAAGAAGTTGCGGGTGTTGAGGTAGTAGCGGTCGTTGATCGTCGTATATCCGATGTACGGAGCCGAAAGCAAACTCGGGATGTTCGCATCATCGGTCAAAATCGCGTGACCGAGCCCGTCGACTTCGTAGGCGTAAATGTACCCGTACTTCGGAACGAAGACCAGGCCGAACGTCTGGATGCCGCGCTGCA
The DNA here is from genome assembly GCA_039923415.1 of Vulcanimicrobiaceae bacterium. Taxonomy (GTDB): domain Bacteria; phylum Vulcanimicrobiota; class Vulcanimicrobiia; order Vulcanimicrobiales; family Vulcanimicrobiaceae; genus JALYVT01. The sequence goes on along the minus strand of JBDTCU010000214.1, from coordinate 1,748 downwards.
CTTCATCGCGCAGCGAACGAGCTTCATGCGCCTTTATAAGATTGTGATAGACGTCTTTTTGAATCTCCGACATATCCCCTAGCGCTACCACCGCCATCATCTCGGAGGGAATCAGAAAGTTATAGTAGCACGCGTCGTCAGAGGGCCGGAACCCGGTCCAAATCATTCCTGTATATCCGGTCGGCCGGCCCTTACCGTCGTCGGCCATCTCTTTGTGAACGTATTTTGAATTCTTGGGATGGTCTTGTTCGCGCTGCATCGTTTGCAAGACCTTATCCAATGCAGCGGCCTGATCGCCGTTAAAGATCGAGGTGTCGCCGGTCGCCTTCCAATAACTCCAAGCCAAAATAACCGGGTAAGCAAGCGAGTCAAGCTCGAATTTCTGCTCCCAGACGCGATAATCGACCGAGAATGCGTTGGCATAGGGATCGACCTGCAGATATTTGGCTTCGCGCTGGATGATTGCCGCCAGGAGTGTGCGGACCTGCGGGTCGCTCTTTGCAAAATAGAGATAGGGCCGCACCTGAGCGCTGGCGTCGCGCAGCCATTCGGCCGGAATGTCTCCGGTCTTGACGTAGGCCGTGCCGTCCGGCGCGAACTCAGCCAAGTGACTCGTATCGAGTAGTGCGGCGCGATACATCTCTTGGAGTTCGGCGTTCGGACTCTGATACTCGGCCGCAGCGCGCGCAACCGAGTTCAAGTCAAGCGCCGGCGCTGCGCTGGGCGCCAGCAGCGCCAGGAGTACGAGCAGAGCGAGGACGCGTTTCATCACTTTATTGAGGCCAACTTCCATGAGCGTATAACGCAGGCAGCTCGCGATAGAGTCCCTGATAATCCAAACCGTAACCGACCACGAATGTGTCGGGGATTTCAAAACCACGATACTTTACTTCTATATCGGCAATTCGACGCTGAGGCCGGTCCAGCAGCGTGCACGCAGCAATTGAAGCAGGACTCCGAGCGCGGAGGGTCTTGATGACGTATTGGAGAGTCAACCCGGTATCGATCGTGTCGTCGATGAGCAGCACGTGACGCCCCTCGACCGAGGTTGCGGTATCTTTCTCGAAACGCACACTTCGGTTTTCGGCGAAGCGCGAAACTGCGATGAAATCGAACTCACATGGAATCGAGATCGCGCGGGTTAGATCCGCAAGAAACACGGCCGAAGCACTCAAGACACCGACGATGATTGGAAGCTTTCCCTCGTATTCTTCAGAAATTGCCTGACCCAGCGCCCGAACGCGAGCGGCGATTGCAGCCTCGTCGAACAGCATCTCAGCGATCATGCAGCTCGGGTCGCAAGTCTAGAAAATAGGCGCTCCATATCACGTTTCATAAAGAGCTTGATTTTCACGTCGGGATGAGATGCTTTGAGCAACCGAAGTTTACGGTTCTTGCGGGTTTGCAATTTGGCCGAGATGACGGTGATCTCCAGATAAAGGTTGAAATCGGGCAGATAAAAATCGGGGGTAAACGACTCCACAACCTTACCGGCGCCATCCCACACAATCGGAAAACTGCGCGGCTCATACTGCCAATCGACACCGTAAAAATCGAAGAGCTGGGCGAGGGTACCTTCACTCCTGTGAGCGAACCGGGCTGCGCGCGTTGCCACGGACCATGATCTACGACATCCCGGCCGCCGATTCCGCCCATTTGGGAAGTGCGATCTCGAATCGCGCGCCTCCGAGCGATGATCGCCCGATGCTGACTTGACCGCCGCCGCGCTCGACGATCATCCGCACAAT
>JBDTCU010000213.1:0-3882 GCA_039923415.1 Vulcanimicrobiaceae bacterium | reverse complement strand
GCCACGGGCACTTTGCGGATGTCTGGCTGCGAATCGAGCCGCGCGAGCGCGGCCACGGCGTAACCTTCGAAGAAAAAATCGTCGGCGGCGTAGTGCCGCGTCAGTTCTTCAGTGCCGTCGAAAAAGGTGTGCGCGATGCGCTACAGCACGGCACGATCAGCGGTGCGCCGGTCACCGATCTGAATGTGGTGCTCTACGACGGCAGCTATCACAGCGTCGACTCGAGCGAACAAGCCTTCAAAACTGCGGCCGGTATGGGGATTCGGGATGCGTTGCCAAAATGTCATCCGGCAGTCCTCGAGCCGATCGTACACGTCAGCGCCGAAGTCCCTAATGCCTACACGTCGGCGGTCATTCAACAGCTCACCGGCAAGCGCGGGCAGATTCTAGGCATGAACCCGGCCGAACGGCCCGGCTTCGATCTGGTGGAGGCCGACGTTCCGCAGGTTGAATTGTCCCGCTATATTACCGAATTGCGCACCGCCACCCACGGACTCGGAACCTACGCCTGGCGGCACGAGCGCTTCGATCCGGTTCCGAGCAAGCCGGTAGGACCGAAAGCCGCAGTTTAGGAATTAGCAAGGTTGCTCCGCTAACGCGAGCATTTTTCTCTCTGGAGGTCCTTTTGATCAAGCGAATCCTCGCGGTTCTCGCAACGGCCGCTTTGCTGGCCGGCTGTTCCAAGGTAAGCACCCAAGGTGGCAATGCGGGGCGTCATGCCTGGACCCAGCCCGGCGTACTGCGGGTTGCCGTTCAGAGCGAGTCGAAAAACTTGAACCCGCTATTGGCTTCAAATACGACCGACCAGATGATTACCCGTTTGATGTTCGATCTTCTGATCTCGGCCGATGCTCAGGGCCATCCGGTTCCAATACTGGCGCGCGCGGTGCCGACCGTCGAGAACGGGGGAATCAGCAAAGATGGATTGGTGCTCACCTATCACCTTCGCAGCGGAGTAAAATGGCAAGACGGCGTTCCGCTCACAAGCAAAGATGTGAAGTTCAGTTGGCAAGCGATGATGAACAACGCCAACAATGTCGTCTCGCGCCACGGCTACGACATGGTAAAAAGCGTCGATACGCCCGATCCACTGACCGTCATCTTCCATCTCAAGCATAAATTCTCGCCGGCGATTAACACCTTGTTCGCCGAGAGTGACAGCACGGTCACAATCGTGCCCGAACATATTCTAGCCAAGTATCCGGACGTGAATCGGATTCCGTTTAATACCGAACCGATCGGCTCGGGCCCGTTCAAACTGGCAGAGTGGGTTCACGGCGATCATTACACCTTCGTGCCGAATCCGAACTATTTCTTGGGGGCAACCAAACTCAGCAAGATCATCATCAAGATCATCCCCAACGAGGATACGACCCTCAACGAATTGCGCACTCACGATATCGATTGGATGTTCGAACCGTCGTACACGACCTATCGTTCGCTCAAAACCATGAAAGACGTCGTCGTGCGCTACAACAACATCAACGGTTACGAAGGAATGCAGATCAACACCTCGAGCCCGATGCTTCGCGATAAACTGGTTCGGCAGGCGCTCGCATACGCAATCGACAAGCAGCGTCTGCTCGCCACCCAAACATTTGGGCAAGAGACGCTTGCTACCGAAGATTTACCGAATTGGATGTGGGCCTACAATCCAAACGTTAAAGTCTATCCGTACGACGTTCAAAAGGCCAAACAACTGCTCTCGCAGGCCGGCTACGTTCCCGGCGCCGACGGCATCCTTGCGAAAAATGGCCAGCGGCTCTCCCTGCTAATGGTCTACAACGTCAGCAACGCAACCCGGCGGTCCATGAGCGTGCAAATTCAAGCGATGCTGAAGCTGGTCGGAATCGATGTTCAAATCAAAACGTTCGACGCGGCAACCCTGTTCGCGCCGGCCGGTGAGGGCGGCATCCTTCAACTCGGTAAGTTCGACCTGGGGTTATCGGGCTGGTTTGCGGGGATAGACCCGGATGATTCCTCGAACTATGTCTCTACCAACATCCCTCCCGGCGGCTACAACTACACTCGCTATTCAAGCAAAGCGATGGACGCGGCCCAAACGACGGCGCTGGAAAACTACGACCAGCCGACTCGTAAGATCGCCTACGCCAAGATCGAGGAGCTGCTTGCCGAAGACGTTCCGCAGATATTCTTCTGGTGGGACCGCCAGGCCCAAGCCGTCAATCCGGATTTCCAAGGATTCGATCCGAACCCGGTTACCGAAAGCTGGAACGCGTATCAATGGAGCATCTAGGTCCGGGTGATTCAGTCGGGCGGATTCCGGAGCTTACGTGGCTGCGGAAAATGATCGTCGAACGCGCGCTGACCCGGGGAGATTACGTTCTCTCGGGCGGCGCGCGCAGCGACTACTACATCGATAAATTCCGGCTCTTTTCAGATCCGCAGATTTTGCGCCGGATTGCGCGACTCTTCACCCCGTTGATTACCGAACTGAACCCGGATCTGATCGGCGGCACCGAGCTCGGCGGCGTAATCATTGCCACGGCAGTATCACAGATGACCGGCATTCCAATGATCGCCGTGCGCAAACAGCCAAAATCCTACGGCGCCTTTCCAGATGAGTATGTCGAAGGGGCCTATGAGAGCGGCGAGCACGTTCTGCTGCTCGAAGACGTCGTCACCAGCGGCCGCGAACTGCTGGCGGCGAAGGCTCGCCTTGAGGAATTAAACGTGCGCGTGACGCCGTGCGCGGTCATCAATCGCGGCCTGGCACCGGTTCGTTCGCTGATTCAATTTTCGCTGCCGCGCGGAGCCGCACAAACCGAGAACTAGCCAATCGACTCCAGTACCTCTTGCGCGTGGCCCTCTACGCTGACCTTCGGCCAAACTCTCTGTATCGTCCCGTCGGCCGAGATCGAGAAGGTCGCGCGCTGGATGCCTTTGGTGATCTTTCCATACATGTTCTTTTCTACGATCACACCGAAGGCATCGCAGAGTTTCGAGTCTACATCGGCTAGCAGTCTGAACGGCAGATTGTATGTACGCTTAAATTTTTGATGCGAGGCCACCGAATCGCGACTCACTCCAACGATCGTGACGTTCTTCTTCTCGAACGCGGCTTGGGCGTCGCGAAACTGCGACGCTTCGTTCGTTCAACCGGGGGTATCGTCTTTCGGATAAAACCACAGGACCAGCGGCTTCCCGAGCAAGTCGGTCAGCTCGACGGTCGCACCGGAATCGTCAAGTACCGCGAGCTTCGGCATCATTGCACCTTCGCTTAGCATACAATCCTTTCAGGCCGTCGCGCTCGCGGTCCGAAACTGCGAGAGCGGGACAATAAACAGCAGCCGGTCTTCCGGCTTCATTTCGGCAAAGTCGTGAATCGGAAGCAAGTTCCCTGCCCGCCACAGGTAGAGCGGCACGCACTCGTGGGCCGGCGGGGGCCCTTCGCCTGGCTGCCGCTCGCCGATGTTATAGGTTTCACCATCGAAGCAGACTCGTCCGCGGGTTCCGGGAAAGCGCGCTAAGCCCGCGATCGCCGGAGCTGTCAACTCGGTCGGCGAGAACGAGGGCTCTATCCCGAACTGACGTCCGATTGAAAGCGCGAACGAGTGGTCGCGAATTCGAGCCACCACCGCCAAGCGCGGGCTGCGCGCTCGAGCACCCAGCGCCGCTTCGAGATTGGCAGTGTCGCTATCGGTAATCGCAACCAGGCTGTGAGCGGCCTCCAAATCGCAGAAATCCAGAGTTGTGTCGTCGGTTGCGTCGCCGCGCAGTAATTCGATTTGGCGGTCGCGCGCCAGCTCGACGATAATCCCGCTTGGATTGCGCTCGACCACGACCACTCGCTCGCCCATTTCCAGCAAGAACTCGATAACGCGCGTCCCGACATTGCCGGCGCCGCAGACGATGATATGA
>JBDTCU010000212.1:0-5060 GCA_039923415.1 Vulcanimicrobiaceae bacterium | reverse complement strand
GTCGCGCCGGCGTGGCGTTCAGTTGTGCTACGCTCGCGATCTCGCCATCGGTCGCTGGGGTCTTGGGTTCAACCCTGGGCGGATCCGGTTCGGTCAATGAACTCGCGAACGCAGCCTGGACCGGCGTGCTGCGCGTACTTGCGGTAATTGCCGGGGTCGCGGGCGTTTTCGCTGCGCTCGATTACGGCGTCACGTTTGCAACTTGGCGCAAAAAACTGCGCATGTCGCACGACGAAATCAAACGCAATCAAAAATAGCACGGCGGTGACCCGTTAGCGCGCAGCCGCCGGCGCACGATGCATCGGGCGTTATCACGCGATGCGCTGGTCCGGGTCAAACAGGCGGCCTTTGTCGTAACCAATCCAACTCACATCGCGATCGCGCTTGAGTACCGCCCTCCTGAAGTCGCGGTTCCGCGGGTACTGGTGAGGGCTGCCGACCAGGCTGCCGCCCGCGTGCGTGAACTCGCGGCCGAATATCGTATTCCAGTGGTTGAAAACGTTGCGTTGGCGCGTGCGCTCTACGCGGATAGCCGGCCGGGTCAGGGCATTCCGATCGAGACCTATATCGCGGTAGCCGAGATCGTGGCTGCCCTCGTGCGGACCGGAACTCTAAGCCCATGAATCGTTCGGCGACCTACGCATTCGCGGCAATATTGCTGTCGATCGTTGCGATCTTGATCGTGCCGCTGCCGCCTTGGGTGCTGGACGTGCTGCTCGGAATCAACATCTTTGGATCGTCGCTGGTACTGCTCATGAGCGTAACGGTCAGCGACCCGCTGGAGTTTTCCGCATTTGCGCCGGCATTGCTGGTTGCGACCTTATTTCGACTTTCGCTGGATGTCTCGGCCACCCGGCTGATTCTTACCCAAGGGCATCTGCCCGGCGGAGTCGGCGCGATCATTCCGGCTTTTGGCGAGTTCGTCGTGCATGCGAATTTGGTCGTCGGCCTGATCGTCTTTGCAATTCTTGTTACGATACAATTCATCGTGATCGCGAGCGGATCGCAACGCGTTGCCGAAGTCGCGGCCCGTTTTACCTTGGATGCGATGCCCGGAAAACAGATGGCAATCGATGCGGATGTGCATGCCGGCGCGTTGGACGTCGAGGGCGCTCGCCTAAAACGTCGCCAAGTGCAGAAGGAAGCAGACTTTTACGGCGCGATGGACGGAGCCGGAAAATTCGTGAAGGGCGACGCGGTCGCCGCGCTCATTATTGTGGCGCTCAATCTGATTGGCGGAGTCGTGGTAGGAGTTGCTTATCACGGCATGTCGCCGATCGATGCGTTGAATACGTTTGCGTTGCTCTCGATCGGGAACGCGCTGGTTACTACGTTGCCGGCATTCCTGATCTCGACCGCGATGGGAATGATGGTGACGCGGGTGACTGCAGATGGTTCGCTCGGATTCGATCTGGCGACCCAGCTGCTCTCCCATCCGGATATCTTGCGGTTGGGCGGCGCGCTCGTCTTCGGATTAGCGCTGGTGCCTGCGTTGCCGCGGCCGATCTTTATCGCGCTTGGCTTGTGCGCATTCGGCGCAGCCCACATCGCGCAGCAGCGTCAGAGGCGTGCGGTTATCGGCGAACGCGCCGGGCGCGATGCTGCCAAGCGCAGCGCAATCCGGCGTCCCGAAATGGCACTGGGTTTGGTCGGCGTGGACGCGATCTCCATTGAGATCGGTGCCAATCTCGCCCAACTGCTTGCGCCGCCGCTAGCCGATGCGCTGCTCGACCGGGTTGGCGAAGTGCGGCGCGCACTGGCGGCCGATATCGGAATTGTTCTGCCGGGTGTCAGGTTACGGGATGCGTTGGAGCGAGATCCGCAGAGTTACGCAATTCGGGTGCGCGATCAGCTCGCCGCCGAAGGCCGGCTCGACTTGGAGCGAATGCTGGCGGTTGCAGATGAAAGCGTGCTCGCGCAGCTGAACGGAATCGCAACGCCCGAGCCGGTCTACGGACTGCCTGCAAAATGGATCGAGCCGACCCTGCGCGAGAGTGCAATGCGAGCCGGCGCGCTGGTCTTCGATCCGATCTCGGTGATCGGTTCGCACTTGGCTGAGGTCGCACGCAGTCACGCGGCGGCGCTGGTCGGCCGGCAAGAACTGCAGACCGTGCTCGAACATCTGCGCGCCAGCGTGCCCAGTTTAGTTAAAGAAGTCGGGAGCGAAGCGCTGCCGCTGGCGAGCCTGCACAAGGCCTATGGGCTGTTACTGCGCGAGCGCATTTGGCCGCGCGATCCGGTGGCCGTCTTGGAAGCGATGGTCGACGCTGCCGCACTCAGTCGCGACCCGCGCGATTTGGCCGAAGCTGCCCGGCGGGCGGTGGTGCCGCAATTGCTCCGGCGCAGGGGGAACGCCGTGCTCGAGCCCTTGATCTTCGATCCGGAATTGGAGCGTGACCTGATCGCCATGGCGCCCGAGTTGGCGGTAGCGATTCGCGATCGAGTCGAGCAATACAAGCAAACAGTCGCCCGTGACCGGGCGGCGATCGTCTGTACCGCGGCGCTGCGTCCGGTCCTGGCCGACTTTCTGATTCGCTCGGGAGTCGAGTTGCCGGTTTTCAGCTTTGCCGAAGTTCCGCCCGAAATGCAGTTGATTCCAAGCGACGTGGTGAAAAGAGGGGACCGGCTCGCCCCGGCCGTTTGACCGGCCGGCGGGTCTATTGCACTTTTCCCCTGGACGGTTATGAGCTGGAATGTAGTCAAGAACCCACTTAAGGCGCTGGTCGTCGTGGCGATCATCGCTTTGTGCCTGTGGGCGAGCCTCCCGATTCAACAGAAGATTCTTCTCGGTCTGGATTTGCAAGGCGGAGCGCGGTTGCTGTTGCAGTTGTACCCGACTGCCGACGTACCGAAGATCACCCAGGAGGCGCAGAATCAGACGATGCAGGTTATCGATAACCGCATTAACGGTTTAGGCGTAACCGAGCCGACTATCTCGAAAGTTGGGATCGATCGAATCTTGGTCGAGCTTCCGCGGGTGAAGAATCCCGAAGAAGCCGAAAAGGTGCTTAAAGACGTTGCGGTGCTCGAATATAAAATCGTGCCGCCGGATGTCGTGCAGAAGGCTGAAGCCGCAGTTGCGCTGCTTGCGCTCCACCCCAACGACAAGGTTGCCAAAGCGTACGTCGAGACCGGCGCGTATAACGCCAGCGGCCCAGTGGTTTACTCCGGCAAGGATCTCAAGAGTGCGCAGGCGGGTTTCGATCAGGGAAATCGTCCCGACATCATCTTCAATACGAAAGATCCGAAAAGATTCGGCGATCTGACGACCCACAATCTTCAAAAGGCACTAGGGATTTTCTTAGACAAGCGCTATCTTTCAGCCCCGACCATTCAGGGGGCGATCTTTGACACCGGCCAGATTACCGGAAACTTTACCGAAGATCAAACCGTGACGCTGGCCAACGAACTTAACGCCGGCGCGCTGCCGGTGAGCGTGAAGATCATTGAAAACGAAACCATCGGACCCACGCTCGGCAAAGAAGACTTAGTGAAGTCGATGTATGCCGCGATGTTCGGCCTGATTTTGGTGCTGCTGTTCATGATCGCCGTCTATCGCTTGCCGGGATTGCTCGCCGACCTCGCACTCGTGATCTACGTCTTGATGATGCTCGGCCTGCTCGCGATCGCCCACGCGACTCTGACGCTGCCGGGAATCGCCGGCTTCGTCCTTTCGATCGGCATGGCAGTCGACGCAAACGTACTGATCTTCGAGCGATTGAAAGAAGAATTGTGGGCCGGAAAATCGCTGCGCGCCGCCGTTCGAACCGGATTCGCCCGCGCCTATTCGGCGGTCTTCGACAGTCACTTCACGATTATCGTGGGTGCCGCGGTCTTGTTCATGCTCGGTACCGGAACGGTAAAAGGCTTCGCCTACACGCTGTTCTGGGGAACCGTGTTCTCGCTCATTACCGCCGTTTTCATTACCCGTTTCTTTGTGGATGTCGTTGTCGATAACGACCTGGTAACCGCGCCTGCCGCCTACGGGGTAAAACCGCAGGATGTCGGCACGCTTGCGAAGGCTGGAGCATAGCCGATGTTTTTTCGTAAATTGAACTGGAATATCGTCGGCTGGTTCCGGATCGTGTCTCTGATCTCGTACCTGATCATCGCGCTGGGCATCGCTGCGATGATTTGGCACTCCACCCAAGCGCCCGGCGGCGGCTTCCAGCCCTCGCATGCGTTGCGCCTTGGATTGTCATTCACCGGCGGCACCGAAGTCGACGTAAAGTTTACCAAACCGGTGAGCACCGATCAGCTTAAAGCCGCTTTGCAAACCGTCGGCGCAGGCGAGTCTAAGGTTACCACCGTTTCGCCGAAAGCCGGCGAGAGCGCCAGCGAACGTTATACGATCGAAACCCAAACCGCATTCGGCAACAATACCGGGAAAATTTGGGACGCGCTCGGTGCGATAGCTCCGGTCGATCGGGCGAGTTCGCAGATTACTTCGGTCGGGCCGAGCCTCGGTAAGGAGTACTTGACCAAAGCCATTTGGGCGCTGGTTATCGCGCTTGCGATTCAGTTCTTATATATTGCGTTCCGGTTCGGCTGGAACTATATCTTTGGGCTCGTCACCGTGATTGCGCTGGCTCGTGACGCCGCGATGATGATCGGGATCTACGGGTTAGCCGACAAGCGGGCCGACGATGCATTCTTAGCGGCGGTGCTCACCGTGATTGGATACTCGGTCATGGATACGATCGTCATCCTGGATCGAATACGAGAGAACACCAAACTGATGGCGGGTGCGCCGTACGAGAAGATCGTCAACACCTCGATTCTTCAGACGATGACCCGCTCGTTCAACACCTTGGCAACCGTGGTCATAACGTTGGTGGCACTGCTTGCGTTCGGTGGTGCGTCGCTGCAGAACTTTGCATTTGCGCTGCTCGTCGGAATTTGCTCCGGCGGATATCACTCGATCTTCTACTCCGCGCCGTTGGTGCTGGTCTTCCGCAAACGACAACTCGAAGCGGCCACCCGTAAACGGCGCGCCGGGCTTGCACCCGATCGGCAGAACGGCGGCCGCTCGGCGGCCGACGCCAAAGTGCTCGCGAGCC
>JBDTCU010000211.1:0-13963 GCA_039923415.1 Vulcanimicrobiaceae bacterium | reverse complement strand
CCAAGGCGGTCGGTGCGCACGGCATACTGATCGAAGTGCATCCCAATCCGCCGGAGGCCAAGAGCGACAAGGAACAAGCGCTGACGTTTGACGATTTCGCGCAGATCGTGACCGATCTTGACACCATTCCAATCACCTCGCAAACCGCGGTGCACGCATGACCGCGTTGCGCGTGCGCGGAGTACGCGGCGCTATCACGGTTGAAACCGACAGCGCCGAGGCGATTGCGGCCGCCAGCCAAAGAATGCTGACCGAGATGCTGCGGCGCAATCGGATTGAATGCGACGATATCGCCTCGGTGCTCTTCTCGCTCACGCCAGATTTGAAGGCAGCGTTTCCAGCGCTGAGCGCAAGGCAGATCGGCTTACATCAAGTCCCGATGCTGCACTTTTGCGAGATCGATGTGCCGGGATCCTTAGAACGTGTCATTCGGGTCCTGATGCATATCAACACCGCGTTAAGTCAGCACGAGATCGAACACGTCTATCTCGAACGCGCCGCCTCTCTGCGTCCCGATCTTCTTCTGCCAAGTTCGGCGCAATGAGCCGGCGAACTCTCGGTATAATCGGGACTGGTGCGCTCGGATGCTCGATCGGTCTGCGCGCCCGCGACAATGGTTGCCGGGTTTTGGGCTACGACATCGATTCCAGCCGGCTCGAAGAGGCGCGAGCGATCGAAGCGATCGACGCACCAGCTTCTCGCGATTCGCTGTATGTCGATGCTGAAATCCTCGTGCTAGCAGCACCGATCGATGCGACCCTCAACGAACTTACCCTTCTGTGCTCAGCACCGCCGGTTGCCGACCTTATCATCGATATCGCTTCCGTCAAGGCCCCGATCGCGGACGCGGCCCGGACGCTGGCGCAATTCGTCGGCACACATCCGATGGCGGGAACCGAACGAAGCGGTCCGACTGCTGCGAACGCGCGGATGTTTGCGGGGCGTACCTGGGCGTACGTCCCCTCCGGAAACCACGTGCTGGATGATAGCGCGTGCGTGTTGATCCGGTCGCTCGACGCCAATCCGTTTGCGATTGACGCACAGCAACACGATAAACTACTCGCGCGCACCTCACATCTTCCGCAGCTCTTCGCCAGCGTATTTGCGGCTTCGCTTGCTAAGGGAACCGATAACGAAGTGTGCGCTGATCTTTGCGGGCCGGCGGCGCGTGAACTGCAGCGTTTAGGACGATCGCGACTCGATATGTGGGAGGCAATATTCCGTTGCAACGCCGGCAACATTGCTGCCGAAGCGCGTCGGCTCGCCGGAGCACTGACCGCGGTTGCAGACGCGACCGCGAGCGGCGACTTAACGTTGCTGCGCGAGACATTCGGATTGACGAGTGCGGCATGGTCGGAGCCGTTGTAGGTTTAACTCAATGCCGCTAGGATTGCATTTCGCTCCGGGACCGGCAAGAGCGCGGCGCGGCGCAGCAAGACCGGACGGGTGTGGGCGTCGATGATTCGATCGGCCCGCGGCGCATCCCAAAGCAGCTCAGCGATGAGCGTCGGAAGGCGGTGGGTCGATTCTACCGTTTTTTTTTCAATTGTGAGCGCAAGTTGATCGCGGAGGTCGCGAAGAAAGGCCTCGAAAGCCGGCTGGTCGATTGGACGCGAGAGCAGGGCTTTTCCGACTAACGGCTGGGTGACGAGTCGCTGAAGCGATTCGTAATCAAGCGGCACGCGTTTTGCATCGGCGTCGGCGACCATCTCTTTCCAACCGAGCCGCTGGGTTAAGTAATAGAGGTCGAGCGCGTCCTTGGCCTCCAGGCGATCTTCGAACGCGACTATTTTGTTGGCCCCGATCTCGCGCAATGTGTGCGCGTAAACTCCGAACTCCGAGAGAACCGGCGCATCAACCCTGGGAAGATCGGCGCCGAGATCGACCTGCACCTCCGTAGTACCATCGCCAACCATGAATCGGCTGAATCCCGCCTGATCGATACGCACGGCCACATCGAACTCGCCATGTCGTAAAGCTTCTGCAAAATCACGCGCCATCGCCCGAAGGTGCCCCCCCGCGTGGAAGAGATCGATATCATCGGAGAATCGGTGGTCGAAATAGCAGCGCGCCAGAGCGGTCCCACCCGTAAGCACGAGCTCTTGCCCGTATGACCCGGCGATCGCCAGAATGCGGTTTTGCAGCGGATAAAGCCGCGTCAGATAAAACGCTCGCTCCGCATCGTTCGCTAAGAAAAGGTTGCCGATCATGGGCCTATTATAGCATGCACGGGAAAGCGTCCTACCTGCGGACAGCACGCTCTCGGCGCGCCAACGGCATGCGCGCGTCAACGGCCGGCGCGCAACCTTCGGAACCAACATGCGGATTCCGGGAGTTTACTAATCCGCGAACAGGTCGGACAGTTTGATCGCGACATCGTGAATCACGACGCTGTCACGGTACTCGATCGCCTCGTTTCGCTGCTTGCCCTATTCGAGAACGCGCCGCTCTTCCTCGAAAAATGCGAAGTATGCCTCCAGTCCGAGAACTCCAAGGTACTCGCCTTGCTTTTCGAAGATCGCGCTCCACAGATTCGTGTGAAACAACCTCGATCACGACCTTTGCGCGAGCCAGCACCGTCGCCGCGAGGTCGATTGGCTCGCAAACGACGTAAATGTCGGCGTAACGTAGCGAGGTAAGGGTGAGCAAAGTTTTCGTTTAGCTGCAAGACCAGCAGCACCTTATCGAGTTCTTCGTGCGTGCCTATTCCGGCTATGAAAGGCCGGCGACTTCTCGCGGGGCGGCGGCCCGCGCTAACCTTACCTCGTCTCGATCAAGTTCGCGATAGCCATCAAAAGCGCTGCCGCCGCGGAGAGGAAAATTGCTGCTGCGCTCACCCAAGAATGCACCAACTCGTTCAGCGTAAGGTTCACTAGTACAATCCCGATCAGCACAAGCTGAATTCCCATGTAGACAAACAACTGCTGTTTGTTCACTGTTGCACCGCATCAGGATGAGAGGCCGCCTATATGTGAACCAATCAAAATACTCGCATCCATCGATCATGAGAGAGACCGACGCGAGAAACCAGAACGCCTGGGTCGGGCGACAAGACCTACGGCACGCAAAGGCTGAATTGCGGATGCGTTCCTAACTAGCTGACGTAGGAAACGTTGACGGAGAACCCGGCCACTTCGGCGCGCTGCAGTACGATCAGCACTTTATCGAGTTCTTCTTCTATCCCGACGATCTCGCGGGCGCTCACGCCGACGGGCGCGGCGTTCTCCCACAAAATGCGACGGGCGGCTTCAAACGCGCTGCGTAGGCGTTGCGGCGTGGCCTCAAGCACCGGCCAATCATCCAAACTGGCAGCCGGAATGATTCGCCAGCCGCGGCCCGAGATAATCTCGTCATCGAAGAATGCATGCGGAATTGCGGCTAGCATCTCGACGGCGTCCTGATCGATCGCGGAGAGCGGCAGGCCCATCTCGGCGAGGCGCACGATATAGCGAAAGAATGACTCGCTCCCGACCGTATAGGCACCGGCGGGCGATGCCACGTTCACGTGCACCTGTGGAAGACGCTGCATTACCGCTCCAAATTGAACGGAAGCTGCATTTCACCCGCCAACTTCTTGAGCCCATCCCAAACTTTTTGGTGGACCGGCACGCCATCCCGGCGATGTCTGAGCGTGTTTTCAGACTCGATCTCGCCGGCGACGTAGATGCGATCCTGACCGGCGATTTTCGCGCTCTCTTTGAAAGCGCGCAGTTCCTTGTCAATGTCGGCCTTAAAGGCGTCGATGTCGCGAAAGCCATCGACCCGGAAGGCGCCGAACCAGTGCGAGATCGCGCCCGGCATCGTATCGCTCACCAGAGGCAAATTGGGACCGAAGTTGCCGCCGCTCAGGACGCCGCAGAGGATGTCGACCAGCAATCCGAGGCCGAACCCTTTATGACCGCCATGTTCGGTACCGAACCCTCCAAGCGGCAAGAGCGCGCCGCGCAGTGCTGCGTCCGGATCGGTGGTCGGCTGACCCTGCCCGTCGATGGCCCAACCGTCTGCGAGCGGAAGACCTTTGCGTTTGTAGACTTCCAATTTCCCTTTGGGCACGGTTGTGGTTGCGAAATCAAGAACGAAGGCCGGCTCTTTCCCGCTCGGAATGGCATACGCGAGCGGATTGGTTCCGAGCATGACCTCTCTTCCAAAGGTCGGCGCACCGTAGCGTACCGAGTTGGTCGACGCCATTCCGATCATATCGTGCTTGAGCGCCAGCATCGCGTAGTACCCTGCGATACCGAAGTGATTGGAGTTGCGAACCGCGCCGAAGGCGGCTCCGTGCGTTCGCGCTTTCTCGATGACCCGCTCCATCGCCAGTTTCCCGACCGGGTGACCCAAACCGTTATCAGCGTCGTACAGTACCGACGTATCTGTCTCACGCACAATCTGATAGTTTGGTTTAGGGTTGAGCTTGGCAGAACGAATTCGGCTGACGTAGTACGAGTCTAACCGCGCGATTCCGTGTGATTCAATGCCGCGCAGATCCGCTGCAGTCAGCACCTCGGCAACGGTAGCCCCGTGCGAGTCGGCAACGCCCACATTTCTGAGCGCGGCGCGAATGAAATCTTTGAGCTTCTGCTCCGTGCTCAGCGCGTATTCGCTCGTAGCCAGTTCGGCCAAGGGACCCTCCAACGATAAAAGTACGTACGGCCAATCTCCTTCTCCCGAAAGAAGATCAAGTCATTGAGGGCGAACGCTTGGCGGCAATGATCGAGGACATCTACAATCAATGCGTCCGTTGCGGCCTATGCCTGCCTACGTGTCCGACCTACCTCGAGACTATGACGGAAACCTCGAGTCCCCGCGGCAGAATTAGTCTTATTAAGGCCGTCGACGAGGGTCGACTCGCAGTCCTGAGCCCAGGCTTCGTGCATCAAATGTCCGAGTGCTTGGACTGCCGGGCCTGCGAGGCCGTTTGCCCATCGGGCGTTCAGTACGGTCAACTGGTAGAGGATGCGCGAGCAAAGGTTGCGCGTGCCGTTGCGCCGACCGCTTCGGCCAAGGCGACGTTCGTACGTAGATCTGCGCTTGGGCTGTTCAACAATCTGGGTACTTTACGCTTTGCGGCCACCTTGCTGCGATTCTATCAGCGCTCGGGGCTGCAATCGCTGGCTCGCGGATCCGGCTTGTTGCGGGCTCTCGGCCTGGACCAAATGGAAGCCCAATCCCCGAATATCTCCGACCGCTACTTCGTACCGCGCGATCAGCGCTATGAAGTCGAGAACCCCAAACTGACGGCTTTCCTGCACGCGGGCTGCGTGATGCAGGTCGCATTTGCGGGCGTCAACGAGGCGACCGTGCGAGTCCTGAACCGGGCCGGATGCAGCGTCGTGGTCCCGTCCGGGCAAGGCTGCTGCGGTGCGCTTGCGATCCACGCCGGGGAACCCGGCCAGACCCGAGCGCTGGCTAAGCGAAACATCGCGGCGTTCGAGGAATCCGGCGCCGATCTCTACGTTATCAACGCTGCCGGCTGCGGATCGACGTTGAAAGAATATCGTGAACTTTTCGCAGCCGACGAGGTGTGGAGGACGCGCGCGGCCGCATTTTCAGAACGCGTACGCGATATTACCGAACTGCTCAGTCAAGTCGGGCTGGGTACGAAACTCGCAGCGATTGAGGCAACCGTCACCTATCAAGAGCCGTGTCACCTCGCGCACGCGCAACGCATCACCGCGCAGCCGCGAGCGCTTCTGGCAATGATCCCCGGCTTGACTTTGATCGAGATGAACGAAAGTTCGGTCTGCTGCGGCAGCGCCGGGATCTACAATCTCACCGAACCCGCAATGGCAAAACGGCTGCAAAAACGCAAAATCGATAACACGATTGCTACGAAAGCGCAAATCGTCGTGACCGCCAATCCGGGATGCGCCCTGCAACTCTCTTCCGGACTGCGGTCGGCCGGAAGTTCAATTCAAGTCAAACACATAGTCGAGCTGCTCGATGAGGCCGGATCCTAGATCGAGCCGGCCAGGCGCGTCTGATCCTTCAGCGCGCTCTCCAAATCGGCGTACACCCCGAAGACTCGTATCAAACCGGTGATATTGAGAAGGCGCTGAATCGGCCCCTCGGCCACGATCAGGCCAACTCTACCGCCATTTTCGGTAGCGCGCCGATGCGCACCGATCAGGGCGCCGAGTCCGGTCGAATCGATAAACTCGAGTTGCGTCAAATCAACGATGATCTCATGTTTGCCTTCGTTGGCTGATTCCAATAGGGCCGCACGCAACGACGGCGAGGTCGCTAAATCGAGGCATCCGCGCAGACGAAACACTGCCGAATCGCCGCTATGTTCGATTTTGATATCAACTGAAAGCTCGTCGTGTGTCATGCCTGCTTGCTCCTTAGCCTTGATATTCACGCCAGATTTTTATAAGCCCATTTTCGAGGTCCACAAGCGCACATCCGGCTCGTTCTTTCCACGAGCCATCTGCGTCCTTGAGCGCAAACCGGTAGCGAACGGCGGCTCGGTTAGCTTCTACCAGCAGATCGTCGATCTCAAACGTCCAGAGCGGTCCATCCCGAAAAAATCGGCTGAAATGTTGAAAAATGGCCTCACGGCCGGCGATCGGAGTTCCGAATGCTTCGTGATAGACACCGTCCGAGGCAAAGAAAGCCGATGCACGATGCGCATCCCCGGAACGCCAGGCTTGCACGACCGCATCCAGTAACTGCTCGACCTTCACCGATGCGTCCGTTCGATCAGGGTCTTTGCATGCGCGTCCCAGCGCCACTGCGTTTTGGCGGTGAGATGCACCCCGCCGATCCAGCGATCGATCGGCCGCGTTTCGAGCCAATCGGCGTCTCCGTTTAACACCCGGCTTCCCAGAAGAGTGGGCGCATAGCTGCCCGCGGTCTCCATTAGAAGTGCGGATGGCGAGTTGACCAATTCATCGACATACTTGTAAAAGACCGTATCGCCGAGGTAGGCCGCTTCTTCGCGGGATTGCGAAACGCGAAACAATTCCTCTTTGCGCCCGACACCTCGAGCCGCGGAATCCAATATCTGCATCTGGGTTCGCGAGAGCCCGTTTTCGGCCGACGGAAACTCCTCGCAGAGCCGCTCGATCGCCGCCCGGACGAACGGTAACCCGCTTGGAACTTCAGCGCGCAGCCCGTTAAACTCCAAAGGCGATGGCGCGGCGAATGCCTTCCAGGCACGCTGTGCAAACGAAAATGTGTCGGAACTAATCGGTCGGCGTTTGGGCAGGAACGCGAGCAGTTCGGTCGGCTCCAGCATTCCCAAGTAGGAGTCCGACTGCACCAACTGCACCCATCCAGGCATCGTATCTTCGCGCGCAAAGTAATCGAGCAATTGCAGCAGTTGTAGCTGGTCGTACAGGTCGTGTTCGAACCACAAGACGATTTCGTCAAACATGCTCGCGGTCTTCATCACCGCATCGCGTTTCTCGAAATCATAATTGAGTTTGATCGGATTGCCGTATCCGGCATCGCCCAAATAGCGCGCGCGTGCAACGCTGAGTTCTTCCAGCGAGCAATCCGCAAATACCGGACCTTCGTGAAGTGCATCCCGCCACGCAAGTTGAGTGCCTGGCAATCCGCCCTTGCGAAAGAGGTAGAGTACCGCATCTCCGTTGGTAATATGCAGCTGCATCGCACCAACTGGATTCAGCGGTCAAAACGAAAAAACCGCCTCGTTGCAGACGGTTTACTTTCGAGAAATGGTCAGATCAGGTAGAAGACGACCGGCGCGCTTCGCCGGCGCGGTACCGGTAAACGATTCGACCCTTGGTCAAATCATACGGAGACATCTCAAGATCGACCCGATCGCCCGGCAATACCTTAATGCGATGGCGGCGTAACCGTCCGGCAATATGGGCTAATACGGTATGCCCATTTTCGAGTTCGACCGCGAAGGTCGTGCTCGGAAAGATCTGTTTTATCGTACCAAAAACCTCAAGCGGCGCCTCTTTGAGGTTTTCGCTGACCGGCCGCTCTTGGCGCGGGCGGGATTTGGTTCTAGAGCCGCGGCCGGCTATGACTTACTCGCTTGATCGGAACACATACCTTTACTATACCTTATTTCTCTCAAATATTCTAACGTCAAAGACGGGAGGATGTCGCGCGGCGTTCAAGCTGGGGCGGATGGACTCGAACCAACGCATGGCGGCTTCAAAGGCCGCTGCCTTACCGACTTGGCTACGCCCCAATAGTTCGCCGCTGCGACATCCCCATCGCTCGCGTACGCTTGCGCGGAATTATCGCTTGGCGAATAGTTTCCTGGTGAACTCCGCGACGATCGGGATCTCGAACATTTCGCCCCGCGCCGCTTGCCTACTACAACGAATCGCCAGCACCAGCCACATGACAAAAAGCATGATGTCGATCAGCAAGGCGAACGCATAGACCCAGATCGTGACCGTTATATTCGCGATGAGCGAGGTCAGCACCAACGGCCACACCAGTGCAAGAACCCCGGCAATGCCGGTCAATAAGCCGAACCAGAAAGCCTGTCGGGCATGAAACACGAGCCAACTGGAAGAGCCCTCCCGCACCACCAGCAGCTCATAGAGGCAAACCGGCCACGCCAGATATCCAAGCCCCGCGCGACGGTGCTCGGCGGCGACCCGTTCGTCGTCTAGCGAGATGCGACCAGGCGCTTGGCGCCAAGATAGCGCGACGACCAATACGAGTCGGAGAGACTGCTCACCATCACGCCATGGCTCGAGGCGTGGACGAAATGACCCTTCCCAAGAAAAATGCCTACATGGGACGGGCCAGATTCGTAGGTTTGGAAAAAGACCAGATCTCCGGGACGCATACCAGCGCCGGAGACACGCGTCCCAGCGGAGTACTGAGCGTCAGCGGTGCGAGGAATGTGAACTCCCATCATCGCGAAGACATGCTGCACGTACCCCGAGCAGTCAAAGCCGGTGGTCGAGGTGCCCCCGAAAACGTACGGGACGCCCAAAAAGCGCAACGCGTCCTTCGTGAGGTTGCGCGCCATGCTTGAGGTTCGTGCAAAAATGCGATCCGCGAAGCGGCCTAAACCGCGGTGTTCGCGAGCGATCGAGTGATGGATGCTGGGGGCATTTGATGTCCACATGGCGACATCAGGGCTTTGGACTTCGGCGGCGTTGGCTGCTGCGGACGAGCCCGCAAGCAATGCAACAACTAGCCCAAGAGCGATAGGAAAACGCAAGAACAGCTCCTCTTTCAAAAACACTTGCGGGGTTAGTTGACGGGTTCGGGCGTTGAAAGTCGCCCTAGAGCCGACCGGCTCATTCACCCCTACCTAGAAGTCCCCCGTTCCGAGCGGTGCCCGGATTCAGCGATATACGGCAGAATGGTCAAACCCGACTGTACCTCTGCGGGTCGAGGGGTCAGTTAAGGGCCAAGACCCAATCTCCTCCTTGGCGTTAATTATTTCTTTACAAACTAGGGGTTTGAAGTTCGGCAGCCTGCTCTATCCGCATCGCTAGCGCACCGCTAATCCGCTCGATCTCTGCCTGATCGTCGCCTTCGGCCATTATCCGAATGAGCGGTTCGGTGCCGGATGGCCGGACCAGCAGCCGGCCCGACCCGCGCAGTTCTTCTTCGGCTTCGGCAATCGCGACCGCAATCTCGGGCTGCAGAAGCACCTCTTTGCGAGCCGTACGGACGTTAATGAGGATCTGGGGATAGACCCGCATCTCCGCGGCGAGTTCGTGCAATGTTTTTCCGGTGCGCATTAGGATGCTGAACACCGTAATCGCGCTCATCGGACCGTCGCCGGTTGTGTTGCGCCGCAGATCGATAATATGTCCGGACTGCTCCCCGCCCAGGAGGTAGCCGCCGGCACGCATCTGTTCGAGAACGTAGCGATCGCCGACCGGTGCCCGCAGCAGCACGATGCCGTGAGCCGATAATGCGCGTTCGAGACCGATGTTGCTCATCACCGTGCCGACGATCGCCGCCCCGGGCAGCTCTCCACGCTCGTTTAAGTCGCAGCCCAGTACGAACATCAGGTGATCGCCGCTCAGAATTTGCCCGGTTTCGTCGACGAACAGCGCGCGGTCGGCATCGCCGTCAAATCCCACTCCGAGGACCTGGCGTTCTCCGGCGTCGATCAATTCGCGCACTCGTTTGGCTAACGGGCGAAGATCGGTCGCTCCGCAGTTCACGTTAATCCGCGCTCCGTCGGCCTCACAAAACAGTTCGTGGACAGTTGCGCCGAGTTTTTTGAGCGCATACGGCGCAATCGCGTACGCCGCTCCGCAAGCCGCATCTACAACCACCGTAAGGCCGCTCAGATCGGCGGCGTCTGCGTAGAGTTGGTCGTAATAATGCTTTGCCAAGTTCTGGGCAACTTTCGCGACGCCGATATCCCTTCCGATCGGACGCGGCAAGTCGCGGCGATCGAGCAGCGACTCGATTTCATCCTCGATCCCGTCCGAGAGCTTGAATCCGTCCGGACCAAAAAACTTGATCCCGTTGTCAGCGATCGGGTTGTGCGAAGCACTAATCATTACCCCGGCCGCCGCTCCCGTGCGCACGGTTACGGTTGCGACTGCCGGCGAAGGGACGATCCCAATGGAAACCACATCGCGGCCGACCGAGGTTATCCCGGAAACGATCGCGGCCTCGAGCATCGTGCCGGACAAGCGGGTATCTCGCCCCAAGACGATCGGCAAGTGGCGGTCGCTGGTACGCGCAAGCACGGTTGCGCCGGCGCGTCCGATCGCAAAGGCGAGTTCGGGGGTTAGTTCGGAGTTTGCGACTCCGCGTACACCATCGGTGCCAAAGATGCGGCTCAATGTTTTGTCCCTGCAGCTACGACGAACCGGACAGTCACTCGAATCAAATTCGGTGAGATCTCAAGATCCGGGATATCTTGCCCGAGCGAATTGACGGCGACCGGGCGCACCATAACGTCGACTGTGGCCGCCGAATTGTTGATCGGAACATCGACACGAACCGCCGTTACCAGGGTCAGTTCGTCGGATGGACCGCGCACGGCAGCGAGAGCGGGATGCATTTGCGCGTCGTTCACAACGATGCCCGGCTGTTCTTGGCCAACGTAATGAATGGTTACCGGAATCTCTTTTTGATCGATTCGCTCGATAGTCAGCGTAATTGATGCCGGGCTCAATGATTGGATTGCCGCCTTCGGCGCTACCAGTTGTATCGGGATGTTATAAACTCCGGGCGGCCGGTTATCCAAATCCAGCACTGCTTTGACTTCATCGGGCTTCATCGGCGGCGCTCCGCCCCGCGAGGCCACCGTAACGACGGCCTCTTTCTCGTCGTACTTTGCAATCGAATCGGGTGCCAGGCGCACAACGCTGATTGGAATCGAGAGCTGCTGGGCGAATCGGGCGGCGATGACCGGATTGCTTCCGTAGCGGAAGTAAGCCCAACCGACAATCGCCAGCCCCAGCGAAACGAGTTTAAGTCCGAAGTTCTTTCGGATGATCTGCATTTTTCTCTACCGGATGACGATGGGGGTAAAACCTCGAACGCACGAACGCAACCAATTCACTGGTGGCTTGGCGCGGCTCTCGCGTACAGGCCAGCAGGTACCGCATCAATCGCGTCTCCTCCTCGATATTCCGCGTAAGTTTCCCCTCGCGCGCGACGGCAATCCCACCGGTCTCCTCCGATATGATAACGACGACCGCATCGGTTTGCTCCGAAAGACCGAGCGCGGCTCGATGCCGGGTGCCGATTCGACGCTCGGCGAGCGACTGTTCGGCTAGCGGCAAAAAACAGCCGGCGGCTTCGATCGTCCCGCCGTGCACGATGACGGCGCCGTCATGCAGCGGCGAACGCGGGACGAAAATTGAAAGCAGCAGCTCGGCCGATAGCGCCGCCCCGAGCGCCGTCCCGCTCTCGGCGAACTCCTTAAGCCCGCTCTGCTGCTCGATCACGATCAATCCGCCGAGTTTATTGCGCGACAATAAAAACGCCGTCTTACAGATGATTGCAATCGATTTATCCGCGGCGCGTACTCGCACTTCGCTTTCCGAGAAACGCAGAAAACCGCCTCGTCCGATCTGTTCGAGGGCGCGCCTCAACTCCGGTTGAAAGACGATCGGCAGAGTAACTGCGGCTCCCAGCACGATCACTTGCAGGATCGAACCCAGGAGCAGCAGATGCAGCAATTGCGCAATCGCGAGCAGGCCGACTAGGACCAGTACTCCGGTAAGAATCTGAACTGCGCGCGTTCCGCGAATCAGTACGAGCAGATAGTAAATGAGAACGCTGGTTGCCAGAATGTCGATGACGTCGGTGAGTGCGAAATACTGCCAAAAGTGGTCAAGCATGGGGCGCGCTCAACAGGGCTTCCAGAACCCGCGCCGGAGTGAGTTCGGCTGCATGCAATCCTTCGGCGGCAATTCGGGTCGCGAGTTCCAGCGGCAGCGGCGTGAGCAAGGTAGTCACGCGACCGGCCGGTCCAAACCGGGCCAGTTCGATATCGATCAGCGAGAAGATCACCTGCGCAGAGGTAACCTCGGGCCGGAAGTCTATTAGGATTGCGGATTCAGTGCGACGGCAATCCAAGACGCCGCCGGGGTGTCCGGGCCCGCCGACGGCGTTTTGCAGAAACGGCAAGGCATCGAGGACTTGTGGTTCAATTGCAAGGGCAATGACCGCGCAATCGTACAGTCTCGCATCGGGGAAGCGTCGGATAACGGCTTGCGTATCCAACGAATCGTCCGCCTCCAGTATTCCGTACGTAGACGCAAAACGCATGGTCTCGACGAAACTGGCGCCGGCCCCAATCGAGCGCAAGAACCGCACCGCCTCGGCCTGGCCGGCGTTGCCTAAAAGAGAACTCAGCCGCAGCGTTCGGAGCAATGACACGATAGAGATATCGTTAGGCGAATGGATCAAGCTTTCTTGCGAGTGAGCGATGAACACCGCGCCCGAGTGATCTCGGTCGGAAGAAACTCCGCTTGGATCGCCCTGGATTCGGAGGCGACTGCTCGAGTAGCCGACCTTAAACGAGCAACCGGAAAGCGCTCGATGGTGGCGGCCGGCGATTTGGTCTACGTTGGGCTTCTCGAAGACGGGCGGGCGCTCGTTACTCGAGTCGAAGAACGCAGCTTTCAGCTCGAACGCCGGACCGCTGACGGGCGCTCGAAAACAATGGCTGCCAATGTCGATCTGCTCGTAACCGTGATGGCGCTGGCCGATCCACCGCCGCGCCTGGTGTTACTGGACCAGCTGCTGGCGTTTGCCGAGATCGAGTCGATCGCGGTACTGATCATCCTTACCAAGCCGGACCTCAGCTCGCAACCCCAGATCGACGCGTTGGTCGGACAGTATGAATCGCTTGGCTATCCGGTGCTGGTCGTTAACCCGAAAACCGGGCTCAACATCGACGCCTTAAAAGCGGAAATCGCCAGCCATCATTCCATCATGGCTGGCCCCTCCGGCGTCGGCAAGAGTTCAATATTTCGGTCCCTAGGTGGGGAGGCCGTGATCGGCGACCTCTCCCGGCACGGCCTGGGCCGTCAAACCACCTCGGCAGCCCGACTCTATCGAATGGGTGACGGCTTCCTTATAGATAGTCCGGGGGTGGCCGAGTTCGGGCTGGGAAAGATCGGGGCGCAAGAACTGGCCGAGGCCTTCCGCGAACTGCGCGACCCGGCCCGGCATTGCCGGTTCACCGATTGCTCGCACCTTCACGAGCCCGACTGCGGCGTGCGTGCCGCGGCCGCCGAAGGCCGGATATCCCCTAGCCGCTACCTCAGCTATCAGGTGATTTTGGCGGCTAGCTAGATTTAAGGGGGCGGGTGTGATACAATCCGCCTCGTGCCCAACGCCAAGGAGTGTACTGTTGCCTAATATTAAAGCCGCCGTCAAATGGGTACGGCAGAGCGAAAAACGGACTAAGCGCAATCTCGACGTGAAAACGCGTCTGAAGACGCTGCACAAGAAAGCCGCTAAGGCGCAGGACGAGCAACTCGGCCGCAGTGTGGAGAGCCAGTTCGATAAGGCTGCACAGAAGGGCATCATT
>JBDTCU010000210.1:0-3020 GCA_039923415.1 Vulcanimicrobiaceae bacterium | reverse complement strand
TTCGATTCTTTGAACTCGGCGTCGATGACGTCGTCGGGCGGAGCGGTTCCGGCGGACGCGCCGTTGGGACCCCCAGCCCCGTCGTCGGCGTGCGCGTCGGCGCCCTCGCCCTCGGGAGCTGCAGCTTTGTAGAGTAGCTCGGCCATCTTGTAGCTGGCCGCCTGCAGCGTTTCGATCGCCGGCTTGATGTCGGCAACGGTGCCGTTTTCGCTGACGCGCTTGAGTTCGGTCAGCGCTTGTTCGACGTCGCCGCGGGCTTGAGGATCGAGCTTCTCGCCGACTTCCTTGAGCGATTTTTCGGTCGAGTAGATCAGGCTGCTGGCGGTGTTGCGAACTTCGGCTTCGTCGCGTTTGCGTTTGTCCTCAGCGGCCGACGCTTCGGCATCGCGCACCATCCGATCGACTTCCTCTTTGTTGAGGTTGGTCGAAGCGGTGATTTGGATCGCCTGTTCTTTGCCGGTACCAAGATCTTTGGCGCTCACGTTCACGATACCGTTGGCATCGATGTTGAAGGTTACTTCGATTTGCGGGACGCCGCGCGGAGCGGCCGGAATGCCCTCCAAGCGAAAACGCGCCATCGTCTTGTTGTCGGCCGCCATCGGGCGCTCGCCTTGAACGACGTGAATGTCGACCGAGGTTTGGCCATCTTCGGCGGTTGTGAAGACCTGGGTCTTTCGAGTTGGAATCGTCATATTGCGTTCGATCAAGGTCGTCATAACGCCGCCAAGGGTTTCAAGGCCGAGCGAAAGCGGAGTGACGTCGAGCAAGACGACATCGCGAACTTCGCCCGCGAGGACGCCGGCTTGAATCGCCGCACCGACCGCAACCACTTCATCCGGATTGACCGACTGATTGGCATCTTTGCCGGTGAGCTTTTTAACCAGTTCTTGAATGACCGGCATGCGAGTCGAACCGCCGACCAGCACGATCTCATCGATCTGCGAGATGTCGATCTTGGCGTCGGCGATCGCATTCTTGAATGGCTGGATGCAGCGATCGGTGAGATCGCCGGTAAGCTCTTCAAATTTAGCGCGCGTCAGCGTGAGGTCCAGATGCTTGGGACCGTTTTGATCCGCCGTTATGAACGGCAGATTGATGTTGGTCTGAACGACCGAACTGAGTTCGATCTTGGCTTTTTCAGCGGCTTCGGTGAGCCGCTGCATCGCCTGCTTGTCGCTGGTGAGATCGATCCCTTGATCTTTGCGAAACTGATCGACCAAATATTCGACGACGCGCTGATCGTAATCGTCGCCGCCTAGACGCGTGTCGCCGTTGGTCGACTTTACTTCAAAGACGCCGTCGCCGACATCCAGAATCGAAACGTCGAAGGTGCCGCCGCCCAGATCCCAGACTAGGATGGTTTCGTTGCCCTTCTTATCCAGACCGTAAGCCAGTGCCGCCGCAGTCGGTTCGTTGATAATGCGCAACACTTCCAACCCGGCAATTTTACCGGCGTCTTTGGTGGCCTGGCGCTGCGCGTCGTTGAAATAGGCCGGCACCGTGATAACTGCTTTGGTTACACGCTCGCCCAGATAGTTCGAGGCGTCGTTGACCAGCTTTTGCAGAATCATCGCCGAAATCTCTTGCGGTGTGTAATCCTTGCCGTCAATCTTCACATGAAAATCGGTTCCCATGTGGCGCTTGATCGAGCTGATGGTGCGATCCGGGTTGGTGATTGCCTGGCGTTTTGCCAGTTGTCCGACCAGCCGTTCGCCGGTCTTAGTGAATGCGACGACCGATGGAGTTGTGCGGCTCCCTTCGGCATTTGCGATAACGGTGGGTTGAGGACCCTCCATAACGGAGACAACCGAGTTGGTTGTGCCGAGGTCGATTCCGACCACTTTAGCCATGTGTATATTCCTACTTTCCGAGCGCCGAGGACCAACTCTTTACCCCAAAATCAGATTTTGGAATTACTAAGCCTTGCCGCTTACCGGGCTCAAGGACGATTGTGTACCGACTATAGTACAACATCGGCACGCGTTTGTTCCACTCCTATAACGCGTTTCACCTACGCGGGGGTTTCGCCCGCTAGGTGAAACATTGGCTTACCGACTGCGCCGGCTCTGCCGAGGTGCGCTGGCCGTACTCAAAGGGGCGCCCTCGAAGGGCTACGGACCTTGCTGCGGCTGGGGTTGACCGTAACCGGCCGGCTTCTCGCCGACTTTTATGGAAACCAGTTTCTTGATTCCCTGGCTCCAGGTGTCGACGTTGAGGGTCTGGCCCGGTTTGGCACCTGAGATGATCCTAATCAACTCCTGGTTATTGGTGATGTCCTTGCCGTCGACCCGGTAGATTACGTCTCCCGGATTGAGTCCGGCGGTGTCGGCCGGGGTATCCGGAAAGACCTGGATGACCGCGACGCCCGGACCCTGATAGCCGCCGATTTGACGGCGCAGACCGGGATTGAGATCGCGCAGCCCGACCCCGATATAGCTGCTCCCGGTGCCTTGATGGATGCCCGGATGCTGTTCGAGTGAGGCCACGATCTGACGTACGGTATTGGCCGGAATGGCGAAGCCAATCCCTTGCACCGATTGCGCAGTCGACTGATTGATGCCGATGACTTTGCCCTGCAGATCGACCAGCGGACCGCCCGAGTTCCCCGGATTGATCGGCGCGGAGGTCTGGAGCAGGCCCTTGAAGGTGATCGCCTGCCCGCTCTCATTTTGAATCGGTTCGTTGCGATTGAAGGCCGATACGACGCCGACTGTTACGGTTTTCTGCAATCCAATCGGTTCGCCGATTGCGATCGCCCACTGACCTTGCTCGAGGGTATCGGAGTTCGCCAGTTCGACCGGCGGCGGAAGTTTGGCATATCCGTCTACTTTGATGATCGCCAAATCTGCGGCGATATTGGTTGAAACGATGTGCGCCTGAATGCGATCGCCGTCCGCAAATACCACTTCCAACTTGGAGATCGTACCGTTGTTGGGCGGCGTAACGACATGGGCGTTGGTTACGATCTCGCCGTCGCTTTTATAGACGAAGCCCGAGCCGGAAGCCCGCGCCTGATACTT
>JBDTCU010000209.1:0-6167 GCA_039923415.1 Vulcanimicrobiaceae bacterium | reverse complement strand
TACAGCGCCGTCATACGCTTCGAAGTCGCCTGCCTTGAAACTCTTCAGATGCTTCTGTCCGCGCATCGCAGTGAAATCGTTTGGAGCATCTCCGCTGCCGAGTTTAATGAAACTCGTCAGACCGCTGGTAAGTGCATCGCGCTGTGCAGCGGTAAACGCAATCGGTTTTACGGTGTGCACATTCTTCGCAAGATAGTGCCCGACGCGAATGCGAAACCCGGGATCATCTGACTTGCGATCGTGCACCTTCACATAGACCCAAGTCCCGTTCGGGCGTGTCCAAAAAAACGTGGTTCGCCCGCCACTGGTTCCACGAACAAGTTTGAAGTTTTTGAGCAACGGGCTCAGCTGCGCAGTGAGATCTGCAACGACGTGCGCGTCGTTCGTCGATTTGTTAGAATAGTACCAGTCCCACCCCACCGCCCGACGCCAGCTAAAAAGCCCGTCAAAACGAACCAGGCGGTACGTTGCATGGCTGGCTTCGTTCTTCCAGGCCGCCGACTTTCCTGCGACATTTGTCGCGCAGGGACTTGTCCACGATCCAAAGCACCCGGCGAGTGGCTTTTTGCTGCCGAGGTTCGCCTCGCGGCGCTCCCGAAAGTGGCGTATTCGAATGCGGCAACTAACGGAAAGAACCTTATGAGTATCGGCGTCCCGCACGTCGGCCACACGGCCGCGTGGGAATTCATCGAAAAAGATTCCATTCTTCGCATTAAGCAGTTCCGCCAAACCGACGACGGGATCGTTGCAAACTATCTGCACCTGCAAGTTAGCGGAGCGGAAGAGGCGCGCGCCCTCGCCGAGCCTATAGTGGCCATTCTCAACGACCGTTCGAAGATAAGCGGAATGGGGCAATCCCTAGACGGCGGCATCCTCTACGTGTTCCGACCGGAACAAGACGAAACTACAAACTGACCGGCTGCACGTAGCCGGTTAGTTCGACGTAGCCTACGCCGATCGTCTTGCCGCTTGGGGCGCGGATAACGACCGAACCTTCCCAGTAGGTGACGCCGTTGCTCGCGTTAACCAGTTCTTGGTCTGCAACCACCGGGATGACGGTGAAATCGCCGAGTCCGTCGACATGAACGGCCCAGCCGCTCGGATAGCGGGCCCCGGTGTGCGGGCTCGTCCAGTTCGCCGTTTGGCGGATAGTAAACGCACGGAGCGGCAAAAAGCGAACGGATCCGTTTCCAGCGATAAGACTCCCGCTCGATTGCGCGGTGGTGGATCCATCGCGTCGGCGCAACCGGTACAGCATCACTTCGCGCCCGTCATCGAGTTGCATCGAAAACCAATCCCAACCCACTTGACCCGCCTGCAGCTCGTCAGAACCGAACTCGTGGTCCATCCAGGAGATGCCGCTGACCTTGTACGAATGGCCTTCGACCCGAATGCGGCCGACTGTCTGAAGCCGCGTGTAAGAATAGTAGTGCGAAGCGCACGAGTCGCACGATCCCTTGCGCGAGATGCCGCCGATGCCATGCACGGCCGGCGGCTTTCGCGACGTGACGGAAAGATCGATGCCGTCGGCACCCTTTGCCGCATGGAGAGCGAACGGCATCGGTCCGTGGAGCGACCAGTCGTGCACGCGAACGTCCAGCGCACTTTCGGAGGCGCTTCCTTGGCCCAGGGCTTCGCGAGCGAAGTCTTCATAAAACGCAAAGCGTCCGGTGCCCTCGTCGGTGATGGCGAAATGCGCGGGAAACAGTTGTGTACCGTGCCATTTGCTGGCTTCCGGCCGCAGATGTCGCGCATGCGGTGCGATGCCGACCCGAAAGAATGTCAACTCGTATCCGAAACGATGCCCGTCGGCAGCGCGGAGATGCCCGGTAAAGTACCACCATTCGGTGCGATAGGCATCGTGCGCCGCGTGATCTCGCGGAAACGCAAAAGTGTACGGTGCTTTCGCTTCTCTAAACCCATCGGGTGTCGTTTGCCCGGCGCCCGAAGACGGTAGAAGCATCGACACGATCGCTAGCAACGCTATCGGGAGCGCGAGCACTCTATTCATCGCGCAATACTTCCGCCGTTTGGATCCGGGCAGCGACGGATGCCGGGTAGATTGCCGCGACGATCGCTGCCGCGATGATCAATAAAACGACTTCGCCGAAAAACCGGTATGGGAGCCGCAAGCTGATGACCCAACCGAACGACTGCAGGTTGATGACGAAGATAAGCACCAGTGAGAGCGCGGCCCCGAGCAAGAGCCCCCAAAGTGCGGCGATGACCCCAACGACGCCGGCTTGGGTGTAGACCATGCGGCGGACGCCCGCTATGCTCACGCCGAGGTAGCGCAGCAGCGCAATCTCCCGCCGCCGTTCGAGCACCAGGGCAAAGAGCGTGCTGACGACGCCTAGGACAGCAATGACGATGCTCACTATATAGAGAGCATTGGTAATCGCGAACGTTCGATCGAAGATATTCAAGACGATCGCGCGCAGTTCGCGATTGCTTTCAATATCGATGCGGGCGGGAGCGACGGCGCGCAAGATCGCCGAGCGCACGGCGGGCAAACTCGCGCCGGGCCGAAGATAGACGGCAATCGAGTCGCTCGATCGATCGTGATAGAGCCGCCGGAAGGTTGCCCGATCCATGATGAATGCACCCGCATCCGATGAATAGTCGTTGTACGTCGCAACGATTGTGAACCGTCTCTTCCCGGAGGGGGTATCGAGAACGAACGTCCCCCCGTCGCGCATTCCAAAGCGAATGATAAACGGCTCGCTCGCGATGACGCGCAGCGAGCCGGGCATCGTCCGCGAAAGACCTGCCGGATCAACCCGGCTAATGAAGCTGACTTTGTTTCTCGATCCGAACGACCTGAAGTCGGTGGCACCCAAATAGGTGATTCCGCCTCGAAACGGAATCGCGAAGCCGCGAAACGTGTCGACCGCCGATACGCCCCGAACGCCCGATATTTTGCGGACGAGCTCCGGCGTGAAGCGGCCGCTGAAGGACGCATCAACGACGCCGGGCGGCTTGACGAACAGATCGGCTTGCAGCGTCTGCGCGGCCCAATCGACAATGGTGGCGCGGAACGAGGTGATCAAGATGGCGATGCTCGTCATCATCGCGACTGCAACTGCAAGCGAGGCAATCGCCACGGCGTACCGGCGGGTTGCCGACCCCATCGCTTGCAGGGCAAGCGAGAATGACGGCAGGCGGCGATTCGGAATCAGCCGCAGAATCCGCAGTGCAATTGCGAGCACCGCCGGAACACACAACGAGGCGCCGGCAATCATGAGGACCGCCGAAAGATATCCAAAGATCGGCAGCCCGTCGAATGCGGGCGCACGCGCGGCAAGCCACGCTGCGGCAAGCAGGAGCAGCCCGAGGCCAGCCGCCATTTGCGAGCCGCCGAGCGCGCGCTCTTCGTATCCGGCCGAGCGCATGCCGATCGCTGGGGCGATCGATGCCGCTTCCCAAGCCGGGGCCGCTGCCGAGAGCACCGACGAACCGATTCCGACTGCAAGTGCCTGTATAAAAGCTCCGGCAGTAAAAACCACGGCGTCGGCGTGCGACCCAACGTAAAGCGTGGACACCGTGTGTGATACGGCACCAACTGCCGCCTGCGCCAACAGCGCTCCGGCCAGCAATCCGGCGGCCGAACCCGCTAAACCATACAGCGCGCCCTCGCATAGGAACGCGGCGAAGATTTGACTGCGGCGTGCCCCGATGGAACGAAGAGTCGAGATTTCCGGCTTGCGTTGGACGATGGAGATCGCGAGGGTGTTGTAGATCAAATACATGCCGACCAGCAGCGCAACGTACGAGAGTGCTTCAAGGTTTAGCCGAAAGCTGCGCAGCAGACGGCCGATCTCGTCTGCACGCACCGAAGGCTTGATGACGCGTACGCCGGGAGGTACTATGCGCATGACGGCGCTACGAATTGCGGGTAAGCGCGTGGGGTCGGCATCGAGGTCGATGCGATCGAGTCTTCCGACTTTCAGAAAGAGGTCTTGAGCGGTTGCGATATCGACAAACGCAACGCTGGAATCGACTCCGGCTGTATTGGCGGGAAGAACGGCGCTGACGTAGAGATCGACGCGGCGTATACCGGCATAAGCATGCAGTATCTCACCGGACCGTGCGTGGTACTGCCAAGCAACTCGCTCGCTAATAATGACGCCGTTGCCGTTGATAAACCTATTGAGGTCGATAACGGAACCCGACGGCATTGCTCGCGGCAGCGGTCTGGTGACGTCCATCCCAATGACCCGCAAGACTTCCCCGGATTCGGGATATCCTCGACGTTCCCCAACGATCAGTTCGTCTTCAATTATCGGGTATGCCGCGGTAATTCCATTTTGTCTTTGCACGCGCAGCAGCGTCCGCTCGTCGAACCCGTCCCCTACACCGAAGACTTGCAAGTCCACGTGGCCGGCGATCACGTTGACGCTTGAAGAGAAGGATGCGACGGCGGTTGAGTTTGCCACGTCGATCGCAAAGACGAGGGCGACTCCGAGCATGACGGCGATAACGGTTACTGCCGAACGTAAAGCATTCTGGCGGATATATCGGATGACTAGCGCGGAGAGGATCGCTCTCATGTTATCAATTCGATTGCGCCGTCCAACAGCTGGATTCTTCGGTCGCAGATGGACGCGGCTTCGCGGCTATGGGTCGCCATTACGATCGTTTGTCCCGAATCGGCGAATTCGCGTAAGAGGCCCAAGACGATCCCGCCGTTGCGGGAATCCAGATTGCCGGTCGGTTCGTCGGCGAGAAGAATCGCCGGCTTGTGTACGATCGCGCGGGCGATTGCAGCGCGTTGCATCTCCCCGCCGGATGCGGCTGCCGGATACGCCTTGGCGCGATCCGTTAAGCCGACCTGCCTGAAGACTTCCGCTACCCGAACGTCCGCACGCGAGCGATCGACTCTTTGCAGCACCAGCGGAAGCGCAGCGTTCTCCGCGAGCGTGAGCGTTGGGAGCAAATTAAAGAACTGAAACACCGTGCCGACCTTATCGCGGCGTAAACGAGTGAGTTCGTCATCGGAGAGTTCCGATGTTTCGTGAGAGGCAACCCGGACGCGCCCCGAAGTTGGAAGGTCGATACACCCTATGAGATTGAGCAAGGTGCTTTTCCCGCAGCCGCTGGGACCGAGCAGGCCGACGAGCTCGCCGGGCCGCACCGCAAACGAAACGCCTCGAAGCGCAGCAACACCGCCGGGATACTCTTTGTAAACATCCTCAAGTACAACAGGCACACTCGTTACTGGGACACCGTCGAGCGTTGTGCCTGCAGGCGGCATCCTTGTCACCCCGCCTCAGTTCTCGGGTTTTCTCATGAGCGCCTAATGTGTTCTCGGGCATTTACCAGCATCGGCGCGTATGCTGAGCGCAAATGATAGGCAGAATTACCGTACCCCTCGGCGGAAAATCGTTTGCCGGCTCGCTTCCGAACCTTTCGGGCCTGACAAAATGGCTCGAGCAGCATCGCGTCATTTTAAGTGTCGCAGCGCTGCTGCTCGTTGCGGTACTCGCCGGTGTAACGATTACGGCGCGTTCCCACGGCGCGGTTGCTTACACGACTGAACCGGTTGTGCGGCAAGATCTTCTACAAACAATTACGGCTTCCGGTACGGTAAATCCGCAAAACACCGTGACGGTCGGCACCCAGGCTTCAGGCGCGATTTCGGCGATCTACGTCGACTACAATAGTAAAGTCAAAAAGGGCGAGGTTCTCGCGCGGATCGACCCGAGTCAAATTCAAGCGCAGCTCGATCAGGCCCAGGCGGGTCTCGCGCAGGCGCAGGCGCAGGCGGGCGCGCAGGCAGCGGATGCGAACGGCGCGCAGTCAGGTGTTACCGTTGCGCAGGCGGGGATTCAAACGGCGCAGGCAAACGTCGCCAAGGCCCAGAGTTCCCTCACTTTCGCCGAGCAAACTGTAGCGCGGGATAAGGCTCTTCTCGCGCAAGGCTACGTCGCCCAAAGTCAATATGATTCCGATCAAAGCAATGCCGTGACGGCGCGAAGCGCGCTGGAAGGCGCGCAGGCGGCGGCCATACAAGCAACTGCCCAGACTGCGCAAACCAGCGCGCAGGCGGTGGGTTCGCAATATACGGCTGCGGCCCAGAACGCCGCCGCTCAAGCTGCCCAAGCGCAGGTTGCACAGGATCGCTACAATTTGCAGCACAGCGTCATCACCTCACCGGTGGACGGAAC
>JBDTCU010000208.1:0-4398 GCA_039923415.1 Vulcanimicrobiaceae bacterium | reverse complement strand
GACCCACAACGATGTCGCAGGACCGATCATGGGCACGATCGGGACGGTTCTGGCAGTCCTGCTCTCGTTCATGGTCGTCACGGTCTGGTCCCAGTATAACGATTCGGAGAATACCGTCCAAAAAGAGGCCAGCGCCTTGGCCGATCTGCACCATCTTGCTGACGGTTTCTCCGATCCGTTCCGCACCGACCTGCACGCCGATTTGGATCGCTATCTGTATGACGTCGTCAACGATGAATGGCCCAAAATGCAAACCGGAGGTTTTAGCGTGCGCGCCCATCGTGACGCTTTCTCAATGGCTGCCCTAGTTTTTACCTATACGCCCAGAAACAGCCGCGAGGCGCAGCTCGATTCGCAAGTGCTCGAAGAAACTCGTACATTGATCGACGCGCGGCGTTCCCGCCTGCACGACAACGAGACCGGCATTCCTATGGTGCTTTGGCTGGTCATGATGTTGGTCAGCGCAATTGCGATCGCCTTCACCTATCTGTTTCGGATCGAACGACCCTGGATGCGGCTTGCGATGGTTGCTGCCTTTACTGCAACGCTGGGGCTGATCTTTGTCCTGATTGCCGAATTAGATTACCCATTTCGCGGCGATACGCATATCACGTCGCATGCGTTTATTCTCGTCGATCAGCAGTTGCACACGCCCTGATGTCCTATAGGATATTGACGGCGCGGCCGGCGATAACCGCAATCGTAACCAGCGCCGTAACGGCCTCACCCATAAACAAGAGTTTGGCCGCCTGGCTGAGTGGAAACGTGTCGGTCGGGCTGAATGCCGTGGCGTTTGTGAACGATACGAAGACGTAATCCAAAAAGCGCGGCTTCCAAGCGGGATCCAGGCTGGCCATGCGATCCGGCATCAGCATCTGCGGGAAAGCAAAATCGGGCTTGTACGATCGGTGTGCCAACACCGTGTGAGCTCGAACGTCGGGCCCTCCACCGTCAATCTCCCAAAACCACAGTCCGTACACCAGGATGTTAGTCAGCCAAATTTGGGCGGCCGACAATATCAACTGCGTGCCGGTGGCGGACTTGGTGTGCTGATGAGGCACCACTAATGAGAATACCAGGAGTATGACCGAAACAATGTTGGCAAGGTTGATAATGATGATCAGAACGATTGACAGTATCCGCTGCCACTGGGTCTCCTGATGACGGTAGGGTGAGAAGATCAGCAGCGGCACCATGAGCGCCAGGGTCATGAGCGGCACCAGCCAGAGCGGGCCGAAGGTCAGCTTCGGCGGCAGCGTGACATACAGCAGCAGCGCGATAACGACGGCGATTGCGGCATGCCAGCGCGGCTCTTCTCGAGTACCCGTTACTTGCTTCATACGGCCTGCGTTCGCAACTGTGCGGAGCTTTTCCGGTTTTTTTTTTGCGGCATGGCTGCTCGACGAAAAGGTCGAGAACCTAGAGCGCCAAGACCGCGAAGAAGGCGCCGCTTAAAACAACGTCCCCGCGTTAATCGGCGCGGACCGCAGCGCTCCTTGTCCGAGGCTCCACTTCTTCAATATGCGGTCGTAACTGCCGTCGGCCACAACGGAACTCAAAGCCGATTGAATCGCGGTGCGCAGCGCAGTATCGTGCTTTGGAAGTGCAATGCCGTAGGGAACCACACCGAATTGCCGGCCTCCGACTTCGAAGCGAGTCCCGCCGCCAAGCGTGCGAGCAAGATAAGCGACAACCGGATAATCGGAGATATGCGCGACCGACTTGCCGTCGAGCAGCGCGTTAAGGGCTTGAGCGTCGGTCGCGAAGGCCAGGATGGCAATCGGACCTAAGCCGGCCGCTCGGCACTCGGCTGATTGGGCCTTAAGCAGCACTTCCTGCGCGGTTCCTTTTTGCAGATCGACGGTCATTCCGCACAACCCAGCGAGATTGAAGATGTGTGCCGGGTTCCCTTTAGGAACCAAAATCCCCGACCCTGCGAAGAAGTAATCGACGAAGTCGACTAGTTTCTCGCGCTCGCGCGTATCCGACATCGCAGACACGACAACGTCGAACGCTCCGTCGTTCAGGCTTTTCATCATCGAGTTGAAATCATGATTGACGAACTGGACCGGACGTCCGAGTTTTTTTCCGATCGCTCGGGCTAGATCGTAGTCGAAACCCTGAATCTGCTTGGAATGGGGCGCGTAAAATTCGAGCGGCGCGTAAGAGATATCGGAGCCGACGCGCAAAACCGCAGCGGCACTTGCCGCCCCGCTCACGAGAATCAGCATAGCCAAAAGAGCGGGGGTCCGTAACCAAGTCATGTTGAGAGCCTCCAAGGTTCTTATCGGCATCGGGTCGCAAAAAACGCCCGTTCCTAAAAAGCGGACGGGCGTTTTAAGATGGTGCCAAGGGCCGGAATCGAACCGGCGACACCGTGATTTTCAGTCACGTGCTCTACCGACTGAGCTACCTTGGCGCGCACGCCGCCAGAAGGCGACCGCCCTGGGTTCAACGCAGAGGCGTTCGACCCTCCGCTACGAAGCGGAATCCGAATCGCGCTCCTAATTGGTGCGGATGCAACCCGAGATAACTCCGCTGCAGGCCTTCGATCTCCTGGATATCCGGTTGGCACTATCCTCCCAAACGGGACGCTTGTTCTAAAGGCTCTCCGGGCGGGCCGTTCGGGTTCGGCGTGCGGCGAGCGATTTAACGATGATGTAGAGCACCGGGGTAATCGCGAGATTGAGAATCGTTGAGACGACCATGCCGCCGAACACCACCGTGCCGAGCGAGTGGCGCGCGCCGCTGCCCGCACCGCTCGCGAAGACCAGCGGAATAACGGCGACGATAAATGCGATCGACGTCATCAGAATCGGGCGCAGTCGCGCTTGAGCCGCGCGCAGAGCCGCGCTGACTACGTCGGCCCCCGCGCGCATCTGCTGGTTGGCAAACTCGACAATCAGAATCGCGCTCTTGCTCGCTAGGCCGATCAGCATGACGTAGCCGACCTGCGCGTAGGCGTCCTGCGTGAGGCTCGGATCACCGGCGATCAAGATGAACGGAAAACCG
This sequence comes from Vulcanimicrobiaceae bacterium, assembly GCA_039923415.1. GTDB lineage: Bacteria > Vulcanimicrobiota > Vulcanimicrobiia > Vulcanimicrobiales > Vulcanimicrobiaceae > JALYVT01. The sequence goes on along the minus strand of JBDTCU010000208.1, from coordinate 1,386 downwards.
GCGTGACCCATCGCCAGGCGGAAGTTCATGAAGAGCAGCGCGCCGAGCAGCGCGGCCGGCACCGCGAGAATGACGATCAGCGGATCCGTGAAACTCTCGTACTGCGCCGAGAGCACGAGGAAGACGAAGACGATTCCAAGTGCGAAGATCAGCGCGCTCTGCGAGCCCGACTCGATCTCGTCGAGCGAGAGCCCTGACCAGTCGTACCCGGTTCCAGGCGGATCGATTTTCTGCGCAAGTTGCTGCATCGCCGAGATCGCTTGGCCCGAACCGTATCCGGCCTTAGGATTCCCGTTGATCTCGATCGACCGGAAGAGGTTGTAATGCGTGATGATCGGCGGCGCGAGGACGCGTTGCGAATCGATCAGCGCGCTTAACGGCGTCAGTCCTCCCTGACTCGAACGCAAGTAGAGTTGACCGAGCGAACTCACCCGATCGCGGTATTTGGTGTCGGCTTGCACATACACCCGATACGAACGGTTCAGGTAATCGAAATCGTTCACGTAGACCGAACCGAGATCCGTTTGCATCGTATTGAAAATGTCGGTTAGCGGGATGCCGATGGCTTTGGCCTTATTGCGATCTACAGTGACTTGCAGCTGCGGTGAGTTGATTCTGAATTGGGTGAACACTTGGGTCAGCGGCGTGCTGGGTGCATTGGCGAGCGCCATGTATTGATAGGTGGTCTGCATCAATTTCGGCAGGCCGATATTGCCGCGATCCTCCAACTCGAATTGGAATCCGCCGAATGTGCCGATGCCGTTGATCGCTGGCGGGTTGAACGCCAGCACCTGCGCTTGCGGAATCTGGTTCGCAAACTTGCCCATCAATCCGGTCGGTCCGTAGAGAATGCCCGTGATCGATTCCTGGAAGCCTTTGCGCTGCGACCACGGTTCGAGCTGCACGAACATGATGCCGCGATTGGGTCCCGAGCCCGCGAAGCTGAAACCGCCGACATCGAAGACGTCTCGAACACCGGGTTGCCGACGAATGAGCGCCTCGGCTTTAAGTGCAACGACCCGTTCGTTCGAAAGCGAGCTTCCCTCCGGCGCCTGCAGCAGTACCAGGAAGTAGCCCTGATCCTCACTTGGAATAAACCCTGTCGGGGTGCTCTTGAAGAGCAAGCCGGTAAAGAGCAGTGCGATTGCAAAGACGCCCGCGACGAGCCAGCGCTTGCGAAAGAGCCTGGGCAGCGTGCGGCGATACCAGACTCGAAACCGGTGCAGATGGCGGTTAAACCAGCCGAAGAAACCGTGCTTCTTCTCTTCCTCATCTCTCAACAGCAGTGACGAGAGAACGGGCGCGAGCGTAAGCGCCGCAAAAAGCGAGATTGAGATCGAAGCGGCAATCGTCAGTGCGAATTGTTTGTAGAGCTGTCCGGTCGTT
>JBDTCU010000207.1:0-3705 GCA_039923415.1 Vulcanimicrobiaceae bacterium | reverse complement strand
GATCGGGACTGGAGTCTTTAAAGACCCCGAACGTTGTACGCCCATCTTTGGGAAATTGGCCCCGAAAAAAGCACCAAGTCCGGATCGAGCTTCTGTTTGACCAGCGTATCGTCGGTAAGAGAGCGGTTATCGAAGCTAAAATCGAATAGCTCGCCGGTTCGTCCTTGACGTACACGCAACGTTCCTAGCCGCTGCGCCGGCTCACCGGCGATCCAATCTTTATAGACTTCGATCATGGCTTCCGACGAGATTCGCTCTTCACGCGAGCGACATGCGGAAGGGCCGAATCTGGAGTTCACGACCCAGGATATCCACCTCTCCGACAGCATCCAGATCGCCATCGAGCCCCAAGACATGTAGAACGGCGGCATATGCGCCGATCGTGGCGCCCATACCACCGCGCTCAACGTGTCTTAGCGTCATTACCGACATGCCTGCTCGCTCCGCAACCAGCTTTGCCGATAGCCGGCGGCGCAGTCGTGCCAGGCGGCGTTCAAGAGGTGGAAGCAGGGGCGCTATGCGCTTGGACATGCCATTATCTAGCATATTCTGGCAATTCAAGCCGTAATAATGCTTCAGGTCGCCTGATTGGGCTGCGCGTCTTCGCTGCGAACTCAGACTCTGCCCATTGTAGACGCGCCTGCCGGCGCGAACGTTCTTGGACGTCGGTGACGGCGTGTGGTCCGGCTGCGAGCTCGGCGAGTAATGCGAGCGGATGATCGATGTTGGGCGTCGTTGATGAAAAAACGGCGATTAAATGGCGGGACGAGTGGGAAACACATACGGCAACCTTAGCTCATATTAGCGGCAACGGTCGCTTGATGGGAGACCAACGTGGCCGGCGAGCAATCTATGCTTGACATACTGGAGCATGATGCGGAAGCGATCGATCTCGACGTCCGAGAGGGCCGCTTTCAACGCTGGCTCGCGCTTGTCGCGGGATTGTCCAGCGCTCTGAGCGGACTCGAAGTAACGTACGAGCACTACAAGGGCAGCTATAGCCGCCGCGTCATGTACACGCCGATACTTCTGAGCGGCGCGTTAGCGGCAGCCGGCGTCGCCGGTTTCTACAACAAGCACGCGGCGCGAACGGTGTTGCCCGCCGTTGCCGTAGTAACGCTCGCGGATTGCGCGGCCGGATTCTATTTTCACCTGCGCGGAATTGCGCGCAAACCGGGCGGCTGGCGGTTTCCGATCGTCAACATGGTGATGGGTCCGCCGGTGTTTGCCCCGGTGCTCTTCGGGGTCAGCGCCTATCTCGGGTTTGTCGCCGCTTTTCTCCGCCGAGATGAGGGCGAAGGCGACCGATGTTTACCGCGCGCCACTCACGCCCAACACTGGGCTGCACCGATCGGCGGATCGCACGAACCGATTACTTGGCAACAAGACATCCGCGAGGGCCGTTTCCAGCAGCAGATGGCGGCCGCGGCTGCAGTGTCGGCGTTTCTGAGCGGTTTTGAGGCTTGGTACTCGCACTACAAAAACAATTTCCGCTACAAGGTGCAATGGACTCCAATACTCATTGCACCGATGCTGATGCTCGCGGGTATCGGAGCGATCAAGAGCGCACGGGTAGCGCACACGGTACTTCCAGCTGTATCTGCAATAGCGATCGTGAACGGAACGATTGGTTTCGGTTATCATGTGCGCGGTGTCTTTCGACGCTCCGGCGGATCGAAAAAATTGCTCTACAACATCATATATGGCCCGCCGATCTTCGCTCCCTTGCTCTTCGCGGCAAGCGGTTCGGTGGGATTGTTGGCCAGTCTGCTTCGTAGAGCACCACGATGAGCGTTGAAACCAATCAAGCTGATCTGCGCCCGATCGATCCGGCTTCCGGAAAGCCGATCGGACCACTGGCGCAGCCGGGTTATTATCGCGGATTCAATACGCTGAGCCAGCAGAAGTTTTGGGACGCGACGACGCGCGACGTCGTGCTGGACCGCGTCAACCACATTCCCGAGATCCGATTCTTCACTCCCCGGCAGGCTCGCCTCCTAACCTGCATTTGCGATCGCATTCTGCCTCAGGACGACCGTGACGCGTCGCACAAAATACCGATCATGCCGCAGATCGATAAACGGCTCTACGACGACACGCACGACGGTTACCGATACGAGGGGATGCCGCCGGATCGTGAGGCCTATCCGCTTGGCCTGGAGGCAATCGACGAGATCGCCAAGACCTTCTACGCCCGCGAATTCGTGGAACTAGGAACCCACGATCAGGAAGAGCTCCTCCGTTCGCTGCACGACGGCAAGCCGCAAGGCGCGCGCGACGTTTGGAAACGCATGCCGGTCCAACGATTTTGGATGCTGCTGGTTTCCGACTGCGCCGACGCCTACTATGCACATCCGTGGTCCTGGGATGAAATCGGTTTCGGCGGTCCGGCATATCCACGTGCGTACATGCGTCTTGAGCATGGCGAGCCCGAGCCGTGGGAAGTGCAAGAACGCCGTTATGAGTGGGTTGCCCCCGCCGTTTCATTGTCGGGCGAGTGCGAAGTCATCGCCGGACAAGCAGAACACCTAGGTTCACCCGGTCAAGGAGGAACGCATTGAGTCAGCCGCACATGCTCGGCGCAATTCAGAAATTAAACACGCCGATGCATCACTTTTCCGAAGGGGAAGAGGTCGACTACGTCATCGTCGGAGTCGGTGCGGGCGGCGGTGTGCTACTGCAGCGGCTCGCGCGCGCCGGATTTCGCGTGATCGGTTTCGATGCCGGACCGTTCTGGAATACCGAGCGCGATTGGGTCAGCGACGAGAAAGGTTCGCACAAACTCTACTGGACCGAACAGCGGGTGACCGGCGGCTCGTCCCCGCTCTCGTTCGGCGCGAATAACAGCGGGCAAGGCGTCGGCGGCGGCACGGTTCATTGGGCCTCGTTTTGTCCGCGTCTGCATCCCTCCGATTTTTGCACGCATACCGTCGACGGAGTCGGCGAGGACTGGCCGTTACCATACTCAGAACTGAAGCCGTATTACGAATTGATGGAATTGGAGTTGCCGGTCTCCGGTCCGGCGTATTTCCCGTGGGGAGACCCGCATGGCTATGCCTATGGTCCACATCCTATGGGCGGAGTCGGTAATGCGCTGATCCGAGGCTGCACGAGTCTTGGGATCGGCGTAGCGGCGGGCGGACCGGTCGCAATTCTAGAAGGCTCGCGCGTCGACCGGCCGCATTGCATCTATCGCGGTTTTTGCATTCAGGGATGCAAGGTCGGAGCGAAAGCCAGCACCCTCATTACCCACGTTCCGGACGCGATTGCGCATGGTGCGGAGATTCGCTCCGACTGCATGGTCTCGCGCATCGATATGGGAGAGAACCGGCGCGTATCCGGCATTGCCTACTTTGATCCGGACGGACGCGAACGCTTTCAAAAAGCCAAGGCGGTCGTCGTGGCGGGGTACTCGATTGAAACACCGCGCCTGCTGCTCAATTCGGCCTGCGCGGGCTTCGAGGCCGGCCTCGCTAATTCCAGCGATTGCGTCGGTCGTTACTTGATGGCGCAAGCCGGAAACGTCGTCCTCGGCAGATTCGACGAACCGGTCCGCATGTATAAGGCTCCGCCGGCTCATGCCTTGACCGAGGCGTTTTACGAGACCGATCCAACTCGTGATTTCGCGCGAGGATTCGCGATCCAGACCGTCGGGCCGCTGCCGATTGCATTCTCCAAACAGATGATGGTCGCGAAAGGCGCGTG
>JBDTCU010000206.1:0-4812 GCA_039923415.1 Vulcanimicrobiaceae bacterium | reverse complement strand
AGCGAACGTCGATGCTCGACAGATAGAGCGCGAGAAAGAACTGCGCCCGCTCGTACATGACTGCGGTGACGAACCCGCCGGCCCACAATGCCTTGAGCGGAATGCGCGTCGGCGGCAAACGCGCGAACATACTAACGAAGAGCAGCGTCAGCAGCACGACGCTTCCGACATCGTTGGCTGCTTGAAGCAGTAGCGTCGAAAACAAAGGCGCGGCGTGAGTGACAAATGCCAAAGCGTGCAGACCCGCCCCAACCAAAAGTATAATCATCAATACAAGCGAGAGCGCGAACACCAAGGCGAATGTCGGTATCAGTTTTCCGACACTGCTCGCGGCTCGATCTTCTTTGGGATCGCGTACGTCCCAGATAAAATTGACTGCGGCTTGCAATTGCATCGCGGTGGCAAAAACCGCGATGAGCAATAGCAGGATGCCGACGGCGAGCGGAATCCAGGATCCCGCCTTCGCCGCTTCCAGCAAAAATCGCAGCGCCTCACCGGTGTGCAGTCCGGCAGCCAGCGATACGCCCGACGTCGCCCCTTTCAAGACTCCGACCGGTACGATCGTCCCGGCGATATACAAGCCAATGAGAATCGACGCCGCTAGCGCGATGGAAGCAAAAAAACTGAGTGCCGCCGCCATTTCGCCGGAGCGATGCTTGCGCCACTCGTGAAATGTCTCCATCGCTACGGAGAACACGAACGAGGCGGCAGTGCGAATCATCACCCGGTTCTACCCGCGCGAGCGCGCGCCCAAGCAGCGGCGCTTAGGTGATTTTCAGCAGCGTTGAGGCAGAGCGGCCGAACTGTTCGGGTGCATACTGTAATTGCGCCTCCGCGCCCGGCCATCGATAGATACCCGGCGTTACCGATCGGACCACATAGTGCAACTCGTACACGCCTGGTCCGAGGTGCGATGCGAATGCGACTATCCGGTCTTTATAGATGGTCTGATAATCGATCTGCCAGCTGTCGCTTTGAGGGATCAGCGCCTGCGTGGAGGTCTTAAACGTCGAATCGACCGCTTCCAAGCCGGCTGGCAGGGGATCGGTAATAATCACGTTGTCGATCGGATGATCTGCGATACATCGCACGGTGATCTCGAAAACTCTTCCGCTGGTGATTGCTAACGGCGCGGTGAGTCGAGCGAAATCCAGAGTAGCGAGCGGATCGGTTTGACCGGCTGCGCGTATCTCACGGATAACTCGCAGACCCGCGAAGATGCCGGGTTGCGCTCCCGCGAGTTGGTAGTTATAGGCGGCAACGTAATGAAGCGAACCCGCGCCCTGCTTGCGCAGTTCGATGGCCGAGCCCCTCAGCGTCTCCGCGCTTAGGTTGAAGGTCTTCGAGACGGCTGTGGCCCGCCCAAATGATACTGTAGCGACGGTAGCGCCGGCGATTGCTGCGGTTGCCGAGAAGTCCGGATTTTGCGGCTGCGTACGATCGTACTCCGAGAGCGCGCGAACCGCTTGCGCCGTGTCGTACGCGGTCTGCCAGCCGCATCTGCATTGCTGGGCCAGCAGCGCGCTCACCGCGCCGTCAATTTGGAAGGCCGGCGCTTTCTGTTCGATCAACAGGCCGAGCATCTGCGCTTGCGCTGCGGTTGGTGAATCCAGCCACGACCATCTTTGGGGAAGATTGGCGTTTGCGTATCGGCCGCTCAGATAGATGTTTTGCCGCAGCGTGGCCGCAAGCGCACGCCCTTGCGCTTGCCAGCCGCCTACCGCCAGCAGATAACGCGCCAGCATGATCTGATTGACCGCATCTAAACTATTGCGCTGCTCGTAGATGTCACTCAAGAAATCGTTGCGTGTATCGCCGAGCGCCGCCAGCGCCGTCAAATCGTCAAGTCGGATTTGGGCATCGCAGGCGGCCGTTTTACAGTCTTGAAATCGGGTCGGGTCGGCCAGCGACTTGCGAAGATAAGCCTTCAGAGCGGTTATTGCGGCGCCGCTCACTTCGGCACCGCCGCTGCGCGCAAATCCTAAGCTGCGGGCGGCGTAAGGCGTAACGAACGGGTCGGAGCGCGGGCTGCCGTCCCAGGCTGAAAACCCGCCATCGGCGCGCTGCAGCCGCAGCAATGCCGCCAGCGATCCCGCGATCTGGGCAGAGGGATCGAATGTAAGCGCAGCTTTACCGCTCTCCTCGAGCGGTAGTAGCGCGGCGGCAATCATCAAACGGCTGGCGGCCGATTCGGAGAACGGTAGATTGTCTTGGGCGATCATCTGTTCGGCCGGTACGGTCAACTGCGGTAACATCGAACTTGCTAAGGTGAGCTGCAGCGTGCCGCCGCGCAGGTCGATCGGGATCGAGACTCGGCTTTGGGTCGAACCGGAATCGATCGTTTGTTCGCCGATCTGCGCGGTCCGCACAGCCAGCGGAAAAGCGAATGCGTCGGTCGCCGATCCCAACCGGGTCACGAACGACATCCGGGACGAGCCGGCCGAGCCGACTTCGATTGGGTAGCGTAAGCCATTCATTCCAGGATGTATCGACGTGTCGAGATGTAGCGTTTGACTGTCGTTGGAAAGGAAACGCAGCCCGCCGCTCAAGCTGCCGAAGAGGTTCACAACGGCATCCTTGCCGGTAGCGTTCGAGACCGAGAGTCCAGCCTCGATGATGTCACCCGGCCGTGCAAACTGCGGCAAAAGCGCGTTCGTGATGAGCGGCTTTGTGGTCAGAAAGGTCGCATCCGCATGTGCGAAGTGAAAATCGTCACTGCCGGTTGCGACCGCCATGACTCGCCATGTCGTGAGGTCATCGGGCAGTCTGAACGAGACGCTCGCGCGTCCGTCAGCGTCGGTTTTAAGGGCTCCGTTAAAATACGCCAATGCTTGAAAATTTGTGCGCACACGCGTTCCGGCCGCTCCAGCCATGAAACCGCCGCCATATCCCCAGCCCTTTTCGACCGGCGGCGTAAGCGGTTTGAGAACGACGTTAAAACGGCTGTCCGCAAAGCGCGTCGAGATCGACTGATCGGCGAAGACAATTTTCACCAAATCCGGCGGGCGGTATCCGGTGAGCTGCAGCACCGCTTCGTTGACTACCATGATCGTCAACTCTCCGGCGGCCGGCTTGCCGGCGCCGTCGGTGAGCGCAAAGTTTACCCGCTGCTGCACGGCCGGCTCCAGACGCGCCGCAGCCGGCGTGATTTTCAAGCGCAAATACTTGTCGGACAGATCGATGCTCAAGGGCACCATTCCGATCTTCACTAGGCCGTCCAGCTCGCCGGCTTTGAGCGTTTGCAAGGGCGCGCCGCGTCGCACCAGCACCGCTTGGACCGCCGCGTTGGGAACCATCTCGGGTGTTACCCGGAAATGAACCCGCGGTGCACCGCCGTTCAGGTGGATGACCTGCTTGTAGATCAGATCGTGTCGAACGACTGCAATGTATAGATCGGCTCGCCGGTATGGCGACGCGATCAGGGCGGTTGCGGTATCGCCGGGTTTGTACCGGCTCTTGTCGAGTGCGATCTTGAGTTGGTTGGGATTCTCTGAATTCCAGCCGACTTCGCTTTGGCCGGTGATATAGATTTGCGTATCGGTCGAAGTCGCTTCGCTCTTGGCACCGGCAAGATTCGCGACGATCCGAAATGCGCCGGGTTTAACCGCCCGAAACCCAACGATCTGCGCCGCTGCACCGGAAGTCAGGTCCGCCTTATCGACGGTTACAAACTGCACCGCATTCTTGGCTTGTTCACCGCCTTCGATCAATTGAGTTGCCGAGGCATAGTTCATGGCTTGCAATTCAACGTGTACAGCCACCCCGCTTAACGGAGCGCCGGCCGGGTCGGTCACGATGATCTTCACCGGGAACGTTTGGCCGGCAGTCGCGATGAAATCGCTTTGAACGCCGATCAGCTGCCGGCTCGGATATGCGGTAAAAGTTTGCGAATCGGCAACTGCAAGATTCGAGATGTCGGTCGCTTGGAAATCGACCTGATAGGTCATTGCAAACGGGAGATCGGCCGGGACAGCGATCTGCTGCGCAGCCGCGCCCTGCCGGTCGAGCGGCGCATCTTGCTCAAGGACGTCGCTCTGAAATGACGGCTGCTCCTGCGGCCAAAACCAGTGCCGCCCGAACGCATAGGTGTCCCAACCCTTGGGTGCGATCGCAGCGATATCGCGCGTCACATAGACGTGCGCCTTCCCGCCTTCGAGCGGTGCGCCGAAAAGATAGGTGCCGACACCCTCCGCACGCACCGAGGAGCCGGCGCTAACGACGGAGGCATCGAGACTCAGCGCCACCTTGAAATTGGGCGGCTTGAACTGAGCAACCCGAATCTGTCCGTCGATTCGATTGCCGTTCTCGCCGGTTCCTTCGATCGAATAATACCCAAGTGCTTGATCCTGCTTTAGCGGCAACCCGAAAGCAAAGGTGCCGAAACTGTTGGTTTTCTGCGCGTCAAGAGTGGTCACGGCGCCGCTTGGATCGGTTATTTTCAACCGGTACAGCGCATTGCGGTCGACGCTGAGAATGCCGTTTTGCACGAAGTAGGCGACGCCCGTTAGCTGCGCCTTTTCGCCAGGCTGATACATCTGCCGGTCGGAATAGATCTCGCCGCGCGATTCCGGCTGACCGCTCGACCAGCCGGCATTCACCGAATAATCGTACGCGCCGCTGTAGCTGTAGGTGCGCACGTAGCTCCAATCGGCGTCTCGCTTTGCAACAACCAACAGTTCGGGCGCTTCTTGAGCGGGACGATCTCCAACGTAGCAGCGTTGGATGGAGTCACCGTAGATCCGCAGCGTCCCATCCGCGCTCGTGATACCGCTTGCACATGGGATCGGCGCGCCGGAGGCGGCGCGCGCGTTC
>JBDTCU010000205.1:0-3476 GCA_039923415.1 Vulcanimicrobiaceae bacterium | reverse complement strand
GATCCGGTACGAACCGGAGATACGATCGCGTTCGCACCGGCAACCCTCGAACGACTGGTGGATTCTCCGTTAGATGCCGGTACGGTCTTCAAAAAGGTCAGTCTCTACGATAAGAACGGCGTTACGTTCGAGATCGACATCTTCGCCGACCGGCCCGAGCAGCTCGCGATTCCGGCAAAGACGGTGCGAGCGTTCAAAAACCTGGTGCCTGAGATGCTTTCAATCTATACCTACCGGCATTGGAATCACTATCACGCGCTCCTTACGGTCAGCGATGTGATGCCGGGCAACGGCGTCGAGCACGCCAGCTCCAGCGACGACGGATCCGGCGGAGACTATTTGACCGATCCAAAACAATTCGTCGGCGGTGCAGACCTGCTCGTTCATGAATTCAATCACTCGTGGGACGGAAAGTATCGACGGCCGTTCGATCTTGCAACCTGGAACTACCAAGTTCCCGAAGAGACCGATCTGCTCTGGGTCTATGAGGGGATGACCCAGTTCTATGGCGATTTGGTCTCGTTCCGCACCGGCTTGCGTCCGGAGAAAGACTATCCGGATTTTTTGGCCGACGTGTATGCTTCGCTCGATCACGAGCCGGGCCGCGCGACCCGTCCTCTGGTCGACACCGCATCATCGGCGCCATTTCTCTACGATGCGCCGCGAACGTATTCCTCACGACGACGCACCGCCGGCGACTTTTACTCAGAAGGTGAACTACTCTGGCTGGACGTCGATGCGACCTTGCATCACCTATCCGGCAATCAGAGATCGCTGGATGGCTTTGCGGCCATCTTCTTCGGTGTAGAAAACACGCTGCCGACTGTAAACACGTACACGTACGACCAGCTAGTGAGCGCGCTCGATACCTATCAACCCTATGACTGGAACGCATACTTTCAAAAGCACGTCTATGCGATCTCGCTCCACCCGCCCAGCCCGTTCGAAGCGCTGGGTTGGAAACTCGTGTATACCGAGACCCGGAATTCGTGGGACAAATTAACAGGAAACACGCACGGATCCTTAGATTGCCGCTACACCTTGGGCCTACGCGGCAGCAAAACCGGCGGTATTACCGACATACTCTATGGTTCTCCGTCAGCCAAAGCCGGAATGGGGATCGGCGATAAGATCGTTGCCGTCAACGGATTCGAATTCGATCCCGATGTGTTAAACGACGCGATCACTGCGGCCAAAGGGAACGGTAAACCGGTCGTCCTGCTGCTCGAGCACACCAAGCGGTTCCGCACCGTAAGCTTGAACTATCACGGAGGGCTGCAATATCCGCACCTAGAGCGCGTCGCCGGAACGCCCGACCTGCTGGACGCAATCGCCGCCCCGCATCGAGCCAAATAACTCGGCGCAAGGCGCGGTGGGATCGAGATGTGAGCAGCCTGCGCGAAACCAAACGCGATGAAGGCTAACGCGGTGCGGACATACGCAAGGTACGTGCGCTCGTTGGCAAGCGCATCGGCGGCGCGAACATCATTCATGGCGCTAATCCTAGCAGAAACGATGGATGGGAAAGCGGCCCGCACCAAGCGGGACGCTTTTCGGTCGCTACTGTTTACATTCGGGGTGGTCGCAGTGACAATGGCCGTGCCCGGTCGCCGTCTTGCATTCTTCACTGCAATAGTCGCCGATCTGAGCCTCGCATTTGCAGTCAGGTCCTTTGCACTTCATATGAAATACCTCCGGACCGCCCTATACCCAGTCAGCCGGTTTTCTAGCCATCCGATCGACTGAGGTGGTTGGGGTCTTACTTCAAGCGGGTTAGAATGTAGTTTGCCACATCGCGGAGGTCTTGGCGCGAGAGTTTCCAGCGCGGCATAACGGGATTGAGGAGCTGACCATTGTTATCGATACCCGTTGAAATAGCTCGCTCCACCAGTGCCGGCGTGTAAGGGTGGTGTTGGCCTGCAACTAGAGCGCTATTGCGCAAATCAGCACTAACAACATTCCCAGGAAGACGTAAGCCGCCCGCTCCGCTCACGCCGTGACAGGCAACGCAGCTGGGCCTTAAAGGTGGCCGCTCGGCTGCAATGTGTTTCCCTTGCGCATCGCGGCCGGTTTGAAAGAGGGCTTGGCCGTTCGCAAGCGATGCCGCGAGCAGTGACCCCGCGGACAACTGCATAATCTTCGCAGGGGCCGGCTTATTAAATGAACGCGGCGATGACGCACATCCAACCAATGCCAGGAGGATACTCGCCGCGAGGAGGGCGTGATAACGGTTCAAAAACGACTCCGCTTTCGCAATTCGGGAGATATGCGGCACGCACCATCTCGAGCCTTCTTTTGCATGCAGCCAATGGCTTGGGCGTCACCCGAGGATAGCGGGGTTAACACCCCGTAACCCCTTCGTACATGATCTTTGCCGAGTTTTGGCCGAGGTATCTTCAAGCCCATAGCGATCCTCGCACGCGGTTGGCGCACGTAGCCGGAACCCTCGCGGGGAGCACCATCGTGCTCGCCGCAATCGCCGGCCGAAAGCCGTGGCTGTTGCTCGCGGGGCTGGTTGCCGGGTACGCTCCGGCCTGGGCTTCACACGCTTTCATCGAGCACAATAAGCCCGAAACTCTGCGCGCTCCACTCGCGTCGCTGCGCGCAGATTATGTCATGGCCTGGCATGTCTTGCGAGGAACAATTGACACGGAGATCGCCCGCCAAATCAACGAAGGAGCCGGCATCTCGTGAAATGGAAAGGTTCATACGATACCATGCATTCGAATGAAGACGGACTGAGCCGGCCCGTACGCCGCGGAGATTATCTCATATTGGCAACCGGCGCAATGGGCACGGCACAGGAGGCGTATCCCGCAGGCTACACAGGACTTGTCAGTCTTACGATTGACGGACAACTGATGACCGAACTCGCCGCGTCGCTGACTCTTCCAGAGATGAAGGTGCATTCTGGCGGCGACGACAGCGAAGTGTTCGAGCAGTCCCATTCGGCATCAGATTCCGCCATCAGAGAGCCAGGCCATCGAATGCAAGACTAAGCTCCCGAGCTCTCCTAAGGAAATTACATTATGAGAGCCTATCGTAAGATGAAAGTATGTAAGATCGCGGATGACCTGCCCGGCGTTTAGGGCCTACATTCTGTTCGCTTAGGAAGGCGTCATTATCTGACGTTTGCGGCGATCGCCATCCGGGCGGTCTTTCCGTTGCTCGATACGTTTTGGTGAGCCAGCAGCAAACCGCCGAACATTCCGAGCAGTTGGAGTGGAATAGCCAGCAGCATGACCAGAGGCTGGACGATCGAGTGGAACTGCACTACGAGCAACAGGAAGACGAACAGCAGTGCGACCTTCATGGCACCGAGAAGGCGATCGAAACTCTGCATCATCTCGGTCATGTCGCCGCGCATCTCCATACCGTATCCCTGCTGAAAGGGAATCGCGGACATGCCGTTCATCAGGATGCTCATATCGAGATTCATCTCGCCTGGGCCGCCCTTACGAATAGAATCCCAGAAC
>JBDTCU010000204.1:0-3213 GCA_039923415.1 Vulcanimicrobiaceae bacterium | reverse complement strand
ATGTCACGATAGGCATTCTGACCCTGACGACGTATGCCGCGGCGGGCCTGATGCGAGAGCAGATTTGCACCTATATCTGTCCGTATGGTCGTTTCCAGAGTGTGATGTATGAGCCCGAGACGCTTGCCGTGCATTACGATGCCAAGCGAGGTGAAGCCTCGCATGGACGCGCTATTGCACGCGCCGGCCTGCGCACCCTGGATGACCGTCATGCCATGGGTTTGGGAGACTGTGTCGATTGTGGTTTATGCGTTCAGGTCTGTCCGACCGGCATTGATATTCGGGAAGGTCTGCAATACAAATGTATTTCATGCGGACTGTGCATCGATGCCTGCAACACCATCATGGATTCTTTCAAGTTTCCGCGCGGACTCATCCGCTATGATTCGGAAAAAAATCTGGACGCATCCACCCGGGCGGAACCCAGGCTGCACTGGAAGGGTCTGAAAACAATTGGTTACGGCGCTGCCTTGGTCTTGATGAGTGGTTTCCTGGCATACAGCATCAGCACCAAGGGCAGCTTCGATCGCGCCGGACCAGACGTACCGGACGGAACGTAGAGCGATGCGATGCAGAGATTCCCGAAATCGGCTTGCACGTACCGTCCTTCAGCATCGATATCGGGCCAGCCCAGACCTCGCACAACCCGATCCGGTGCGGTCCGCGAATAGATCGCGACGCCGCTGTAGCCCTTCTTCTCCGCATCGACAAATGCGTAGTGATACCCATCCAAATCCAGAGCTTCAGGTGGAAGCTGGTGTTCCTGTGCTTTAGTCTCTTGAATGCACAGAATATCCGGCGCCTCTGCGCGAATCCAACTGAAAAAGCCCTTTCGCGCCGCCGCTCGTATGCCGTTGGTGTTGGCCGTGATGATCTTCAGAAGAATGCGCTCATCGTTTGCGGACGATCGTGAGGCCATCGCAGATTGGAAGCATACTCGCATCCACTCGCTCGTCGGCTCCGATCTTTGCGTTCAGTGCCCGCAGCGCCACCGTGTCGGCGTCTTGATTGCGCGGATCGGCAACTTCGCCACCCCAGAAGACATTGTCCACGGTAATAAGGCCGTTCGGGCGCAGCAGCTGCAGCGCCCGTTCGTAGTACGCATCGTAGCTCGTCTTATCGGCGTCAATGAATGCAAAATCGAACTCCCCGGCTTGCCCGTCGCGCAACAATCCATCGAGCGTATCGACGGCTGGTCCTAAGTGCAAATCAACTTTCTGCGCGACTCCGGCGCGCTCCCAATAGCGACGCGCCACCGCGGTGTATTCTTCGCTCACGTCGCAAGCGATTATTTTCCCATCCGCAGGCAAGGCGAGAGCGACTGCCAGCGAGCTGTAGCCGGTAAAGACGCCGATCTCCAAGCAACGCTTCGCGCCGATCAGTTTCACCAGGAGCTGCATCAGCTGGCCCTGATCGGCACCGATCTGCATGCCCGAATGCGGCATGCCGGCGGTCTCCTTGCGCAGTTCCAGTTGTACGGGAAGTTCACGCAGCGAGACATCGCTCACATATTTGTAGAGTTCGTCGGAGAGCGCGGCGGTTTTCTTCTGTATCATGCGTTCAAATCTGCCTGAATGGCGGCGGCGGCTCGTTTGCCGGGAAATCCGCTGACGCACCCGCCCGGATGCGCTCCCGAACCGCAGAGATAAAGACCGGCAAGCGGCGTACGAGTCGCAAACCGATCCTCGTAAATCTGCCCCGGCAGGAGTTCGCCGTGGAAAATGTGGCCGCCCGCCAAACCGAAGCGCTGCTCCAGATCGAGGGGGGAGAGCACCTGGCGCGCTTCGATGGCGCCGGGGATGTTCGGTGCATACTGCGCCAGCAGTGAAACGATCCGATCGGCAGCCTCCTCGCGAGCGCGCTCCGTCCAACCGTCCGCGCGATCGTATGGGTAGTATTGTGCGAAGACCGAGAGGATGTGCTTGCCGGGAGGCGCGAGGCTTGGATCGGTCGGCGTTTGCATGAAACACTCCAGCATCGGCGCCCGGGAAACGCGGCCGGCGATGCCATCTTCGAAGGCCGTTTGCAGATACTCGATGGTCGGCGCGACATGGATTGTAGCGCGATGGTGCGCTTGCGGATTGCTGCCCGGCCGGCAGCTGAAGTTCGGAAGCTCGCCTAGCGCAAAGTTGACCTTCAACGAGGGTCCGGTGCTCTTCCAATTGCGCACGCGCTGCAGAAAGATTTCGTCAAGAACTCGATCTTCCAGAAACTCCAGGAATGTCGCTACCGGATGAGCGTTTGACGCGATCGCTTTAGCGCCGATGAGGGTCCCGTCGTGCAGCACGATATGACTGGCGCGGCCCTCTCGGACCACGACTCGGGCGACCGGCGAATCGGTGAAGATCTGCGCACCGTTCGCCAGTGCCGACGAGGCCAGCGCGCGCGAGATCGAACCCATACCGCCGCGCACGAATCCCCATGCGCCCTGCGCACCCATCGCGCGCCCGGCATAGTGATGGGCGAGCACATAGCCGGTTCCGGGGCTGCGTGGTCCCGCGAATGTGCCGATGAGTCCATCGGTTGCAAGCGTCGCCTGCAGTACCGGCGTTTGGACGCAGCGCTCGACGAGGTCGGCGGCCGAGGTGCGCAGCATCGCCTGCGTTTGCCGCGAGAAGCGGTCGAACTGCGGATCCGCATCCTCGAACGTTTCAAACAACTCGCTTCCAAGTTGGCTTGCGATCCGCTCGAACTGCGAAAACCCGGCGACATCATCGCGGCAGAATCCCGAGATTTCGCGCGCATTCGCTTCAGCATCTTGACCGAGCAGCAGCGAACGCCCATCTCCAAGCGGAGTGAACGACGCCGGATCCTTGCGATAGGCATGGTAGCCGTGCGAATGAAGGTCGAGCGATTGCACCAACTCAGGATCCAGCAGGCTGCACACGTACGACGCAGCCGAAACAGTGTACCCGGGCCACGGCGATTCAGTGATTGCGGCTCCGCCGATCTCCGACGAACGCTCGAAAATCGCCACCGACCGGCCGGACTTGGCGAGCAGAGCTCCGCAGGCCAACCCGTTGTGGCCACCGCCGATAATCGCGACATCGTAGGTTTTCATCATACAGGTATACTATTAGCCGAGTGTGATCTCTTTGCGAGTAGTTCTTGCTGGGATTCCAATCGTGATGCTGACGGTTGCGATTCCGCTCGTCAACCGAGTCGAGCCGCGGATATTTGGGTTACCGCTGATCTTGGCGTGGATCGTGTTCT
>JBDTCU010000203.1:0-4778 GCA_039923415.1 Vulcanimicrobiaceae bacterium | reverse complement strand
GCTACCCTCTTCGGCCCGCTTCCGGGGTTCGAACCGATGGCCAGCTATCCACGGTATTCAGCCGATTTTTTTGACGCTAAACATTACGTGATGAAGGGCGCATCGCCGGTCACCGCGCGCGAGATGATCCGCCGAAGCTTCCGAAATTGGTTCTACGCGGATTATCCGTACATGTACGCGAAGTTCCGCTGCGTACTCTAAACTTGCTCGTAACCTTGCTCTGAGGAGGTCATCGCGTGGGATTGATCGGACGGCGTATTGTTGCGCTTCTTCTGCTTATCGGGCCGGCGGCGTGCTCGCAAGTTCAAACCGGAACCGGAGCTGGCGGCCGGCATCCATGGACGCAGCCGGAGGTGTTGCGCGTAGCGGTCTGGGCGAATCCAAACACGCTTAACCCGCTCCTTTCATCAACTACCAACGACGCGTTTTTGAGCAGTTTGGCCTTCGACCAACTGGTCATGATCGATCCAAAGGGGAACGATGTTCCAAGGCTCGCGCGGGTGGTGCCGACACCTCAAAATGGCGGCATCAGCAAAGATGGTCTGAGCATCACCTATCATCTTCGCCCCAATATCAAATGGCAAGATGGCGTTGCATTCTCAAGCAAAGATGTAAAGTTCTCTTGGCAAGCGATCATGAATCCGAATAACAATGTGGTCACACGCCGCGGCTACGACGTCGTAAAATTCGTCGATACACCCGATGCCGATACGGTCGTCTTTCACCTCAAGAAACCGTTCGCTCCATTTGTCGACACGGTTTTCGGGGAGAGCGACTCGCCCTACGGAGTTGTTCCCGAGCATCTCCTGGCGAAGTATCCCAACCTGAATCAAATCCCGTTTAACTCCCTGCCGATAGGCACCGGAGCATTTAGGGTGGCCGAGTGGGTTCGCGGCGACCACATCACCTACGTCGCGAATGACGCCTACTATCTGGGAGCACCCAGGCTGCGCAAGATTATCGTAAGGATCGTCACCGACGACAATACCCGCGAAGCTCAACTTCGCGCTCATGAAATCGACTTTGCTAACGATATTTCCTCGCCGATCGTCCACGATTTGCGCAGCGTGAGCGACGTGCGGCTGATTTTGACTCCGTCACCGGCCTATGAATCGATCGACTTCAACCTGCAGCGGCCACCTTTAAACGAACTTTCAGTCCGCCAAGCGATCACCTATGCGATCGATACCGCGCGGATTATCCATACCGTTGAATTCGATACGGCCGATCGCGCCACCGCCGATTTGGCGACGAATTCCTGGGGCTACAATGCTGCTCTGAATCCCTATCCGTTCGACCCGGCTAAGGCGCGGCAAGTTCTAGATCAAGCCGGCTGGAGAGTCGGTGCAAATGGAATTCGGGTCAAGAACGGCACGCCATTGTCGGTTCAGTTAGTCTACGGTCAAGGAAACCCGACCGGTGAACGGATCGGGGTGATCGTTCAGGCGGCCCTCCAAAGCATCGGAATGCAGGTGCAGCTCAAAACCTACAACTATACCGTGCTCTACGCGCAGGCGCAAGACGGCGGAATCCTCAATGGCGGAAAATTCGACATGGCGCTTTACGCCTGGGTTTCGGGAGCCGATCCGGACAATTCGTCGCAGTGGACCTGCGACTTTATCCCGCCGGCCGGCAACAACGTCTCGCGCTACTGCAACCGGCAATTCGACGCGATCGAGAAGCACGCGCTCACAACCTTCGACCGCGCTTCTCGGAAATCGGATTATGCAAAGATCGAGGCAACGCTGGCACGCGATCTGCCGGCCGATTTCATGTTTTATCCCAAACGCCGCTACGCCGTCAACCCCGACTTGAAGAACTTCGATCCCAACGGCATCAGCGAAGGCTGGAACGCGTATTTGTGGTCGATCTGAGTGGATTCACCCTTTCGGCGATCCGCCGCGCCATGTTACCCGTGACATCAAGGAGAGCTCATCGTGACGACCATCGCAACCGCTAAAAAAACGCCGATCACAATTGCCTATGGCGACGGCATCGGCCCCGAGATCATGGATGCGACTTTACGCATCATCAATGCCGCCGGCGCCCGGTTCGAGCAAGAGACAATTGAGATTGGCGAATCGATCTACAATCGCGGGCTCGGCAACGGAATCGAACCGAGTTCGTGGGATTCCCTGCGCCGGACCAAGGTTTTTCTAAAGGCGCCGATCACCACGCCGCAAGGTGGGGGATTCAAGAGCCTCAACGTCACCGTCCGCAAGACCCTCGGAATGTACGCCAACGTCCGTCCCTGCGCCTCGCTGCATCCGTACGTCTCAACCAAACACCCAAATATGAACTTGGTGATCGTTCGCGAGAACGAGGAAGACGTCTATGGCGGCATCGAGCATCGGCAGACCGAGCAGGTCACCCAGTGTTTGAAATTGATCTCACGTCCGGGCAGCGAGCGCATCGTCCGTTACGCCTTCGAGTATGCGCGGGCCAATAAACGCAAGAAAGTGACCTGTTTCACTAAAGACAACATCATGAAGATCACCGACGGGTTGTTCCACAAAGTCTTCGATGAAATCGCAAAAGAATACCCGGATATCGAAAACGAACATTGGATCGTCGATATCGGCGCGGCCAAACTGGCCGATACGCCGGAAGCCTTCGATGTGCTGGTGATGCCGAATCTGTACGGCGATGTCCTCTCGGACGTCGCGGCCCAGATCACCGGTTCGGTCGGTTTAGCGGGCTCCGCCAATATCGGCGATCACTGCTCGATGTTTGAAGCCATCCACGGTTCGGCACCGCGCCGCGCCGGGCAGAATTTAGCTAATCCATCGGGCCTGCTGCACGGCGCTATTCTGATGCTGGTCCACGTCGGCCAGGGCGACATTGCCGAGAAAGTCCACAACGCTTGGCTTCGCACGATCGAAGACGGCATCCACACGTACGATATTTACAAAGAAGGCGTCAGCCAAGAGAAAGTCGGCACCCGCGAGTTTGGGGACGCGGTTATCGAGCGTCTCGGCCAGAAGCCGCAGCATCTTGCGCCGATCGAATATGCTAAGGGCGCAGTGATGGATATCTCAAAGCGCAACGCTAAAGCTGCCGCTAAGAAAGTCCATGTCGGCGTCGATATCTTTATCGAACAGGGGGAGGGTACCCCCGATGAGCTCGCGCAACGGCTGCAAAACATCGGCGCCGCCGGTGCTAAGCTCACGGTAATCAGCAATCGGGGGACGTTAGTGTGGCCGAACGGCAACCCGGATACGTTTTGGAGCGATCATTGGAGCTGCCGTTTCGAGGCTGACGGGGCCGCGTTTTCCAATCAACTCGTCGTGAAGCTTCTCGAAGCGATCGATAGAGCCGGCCTCGAGGTCGTGAAAACCGAGGGTTTGTATACGTTTAACGGTGAGCGCGGCTTTTCGCTCGCACAAGGTCAGTAGACTTAGCGGCACGATTGAGAAATAACGATGAACAGGGAGATATCGAAAGACGTTGACGATTACGTGCACCGATGCCCGAAGGATGTGCAACGGCTGTTGACTCAGATGCGCTCGACAATAAAAAAGGCTGCACCCGAATCCACTGAAAAGATCGGCTATGGCATTCCCACTTTCGTTTTAGCCGGGAATCTGGTCCATTTCGCCTCCTTTAGGAATCACATCGGGTTTTACCCGACTCCTTCCGCGATCAAGGCATTTGGCAAGGAATTGTCGTCGTATAAGTGCTCCAAAGGAGCGGTGCAATTTCCGTTGGACGAGCCACTTCCACTTGCGCTCGTGAGTCGCATGGTGAAGTTTCGGGTGAAGGAGCAATTGAGTAAAAAGGAATAGAAGACTATTGCTCATCCGCATTGGGAGCCGTTAGCGCGTGGCATGCAGAAACGCGTAGACCACGAGCGGAAGCGCGATGACGATATAGGCGCGCAACCTCCAAAGTACGATGATAGTCGGCATGTTCAAGCACCGCCTGGGGAGGGGCGAGGCGAGCGAGTTTACCCATTGAGCCGGCTCCAGCGCAGTAAGATCGGTCTCCAAACGTTTCACACCTAGCCTCCTAAGAGATGCGGGAAGACGATCAAGACGCCGTAGACCGACCGTCAGGGTCATCGCGAGCAGCGGCGTGTGCGGGATCAGCACGACGGCTGCTGCCAAGCCTACCGATAGTAAACCGATTCGGTTACTTCGATGTGCCGCCTTCGGGGAAATAAGCCAGCAGATCCAGCATGTCGTTGGCATGCTCTTCTTCCATCGCGAGGATACTCTCCATCATCCGGCGTGTCGTCGGATCGTTGGTACCGAGATAGCGAATGATCTCGGTGTAGGACTCGATCGCGATCCGTTCGGCGACCAGGTTCTCTTTGATCATCGAGACCAGATCGTCGGCTACCACGTATTCGGAGTGGCTGCGGGTTGCCATCCCCTCGGGATTGAGATCCGGATCGCCTCCTAGCTGGGTGATCCGCTCGGAAATTTGGTCGGCATGGACCTGCTCTTCGTTGGCGTGCTGCAGGAACTCGGCTGCGACCGATTCCTTGTTGATGCCTTTGGCCGTGTAGTAGTGCCGTTTGTAACGCAATACGCAGACGATCTCGGTTGCCAATGCCTGATTGAGAATATCGATCACCGCGTCGACGTCGCCTTTGTACGTCTCGGTGATCGCGCCTTTTTCCATGTGCTCGCGCGCCCGTTTGCGCAGTTCTTTAATGTCGGATAGAAATGGAGTTGAATTGGCCATGGTGCTCCTTCTTCATTGGCGTTAAAGTAGTGGAATGTTTGGCTACCTTGCGCGTTGCGCTTGCCGCCCGCCTGCAATTAGCAACCAGG
>JBDTCU010000202.1:0-3670 GCA_039923415.1 Vulcanimicrobiaceae bacterium | reverse complement strand
GTCGAAGATCGCTTCCACCAGCTCTTTAAACCCAACGGCGCCGATGCATCCGCGCAGCCGGCGTCAAGTTCATCAGCCCAGACTCCGAAGACCAAGCCGAAAGAACCGATTCGGGTCGATTTCAAAGGCATTCACGATCGCTTGGCTTTTTTGCCGACCGGACTCGATGTGAATTCCCAGACCATCAGCCCGGATGGGAAGACTGTATTGCTTACCGCCGTCTCGGCAGGTCAGCAAAATCTCTACCTCTATCCGCTCGATGACGATCGCGCCATCGCGCGTCAGATTACTGCGAGCCCGGGGCAAAAACGGTATGCGCAGTGGGCGCCGGACGGCAAGTCGGTCTACTACCTGACCGATGCGGGAACGATCCAGGCGGTTTCGCTGCACGATCTCAAGAACGCGACGGTCGACATCCAAGCCGAGTTCGACCAAAACTTCAACAGTGACAAAATAGAAGACTTCACCCAAGCGTGGAGCGCCATTCGAGATTTTTACGCCGATCCGCACACCAACGGGGTCGATTGGAACGCCGTTCATGCGCGCTTTCTGCCGCAGTTTGAGGGCGCTCAAAATCCCCCCGAGATGCGGCGGTTGCTGCAATTGATGATCGGTGAGCTGAACAGCTCGCATACCGGAGTCTATCCGCCGCCGGCCGGCCTGCATTCCACAATCGGCCGTATCGGTCTGACCTTCGACCGGGTGCTCTACGAGCGGAGTGGAGCTTTTCAGATTACCGGTATTGTTCCTCAGTCCCCGGCCGCCGTAAGCGGCGAGATCGCGGTTGGCGATCGGCTCGTCGCGGTAAATGGAGAGCGATTGGACGCAAACACGAACCTTGCGGAACTCCTCGACAATACGATCGGCAAAAAAGTTGTCCTCACGATCCGCGCGGCCGGCTCCGAAAAGAGCGTCGCGGTGAAACCGGTCGATCTCGGGACGATTGCTCACCTGCGCTACCGCGAGTGGGTCGCAGGCAATCGGGAATACGTCGATCGAATCAGCGGCGGCCGGCTCGGCTACGTTCACCTCGCAGATATGGAGCCGGAATCGCTAGCCCAATTTTACAAAGACCTCGACACCTATCAATTCTCCAAACAAGGTGTGGTGATTGACGTACGAGCCAACGAGGGCGGCTTTGTAAATGGGTATGCGCTCGATGTGCTTTCGCGCCAGCCATATCTGCTCTTTACCTCGCGCAATCAGCCCACCTCACCGGTCCGCGAGGTCCTCGGGCAGCGCGCCTTGGAGAAACCGACAGTGCTCATCACGAATGAAGAGACGCTCTCAGACGGCGAAGATTTTACTCAAGGCTACGAGGCGATGCATTTGGGGAAGGTCGTCGGCGAACCCACCGCCGGCTGGATCATCTACACCTCAGCGATCCAGCTGATCGACGGCACGGTCTTTCGATTACCGAGTACGAAAGTTACAACCTTGGCCGGCAAGCCGATGGAGATGCATCCTCGCCCAGTAGATGTCACGGTGCAGCGCGCAGTCGACAGCAGCGAGGACGCGCAGCTGAAAACCGCCGTCAGAGTACTGTTAGGAAACCAATAACCGGATGGATTTTGGAATACGCGGCAAGGTCGCTCTTGTAACCGGCGCGAGTGCCGGAATCGGGAAAGCGTGTGCGTTAGCGCTGGCGGCCGAGGGCGTGAAACTCGCAGTTGCGGCCCGGCGCATCGAATTGCTGGACGCGGTCGCAACGGAAGCGCGCTCGCGAGGGGCAATCGAGGCTAAGGGCTTTATGGTCGACCTGCTCGATCCGAATGCGATTGTTAAACTGGCCTCGGATGTTCGCGAGCAATTGGGTGGTATTGATATCCTCATCGCAAACGGGGGCGGTCCGAAACCGGGAACCTTTGCCGAGCTGACGCAAGATGATTGGGAAACCGGATATCGCAACACGCTGCGGAGTTCGCTGCTGCTGATCGATCGAGTGCTGCCGCAGATGCGCGCGAACAAATGGGGCCGCATCGTTGCGCTGACCTCATCGTCGGTTAAAGCGCCGATCCCGACGCTGGCGCTCTCGAACGTATTTCGCGCGGCGCTGGTCTCGGCGCTCAAAACGCTCTCATTTGAAATCGCCGCCGACGGCATTACCGTAAACGCGATTGCGACCGGCCGAATTGCAACCGATCGTCTGCGCCAGTTGTATCCGACCGATGAAGCCTGGAAACGTGCTTCGAGCGAGGTCCCGATGAAGCGAATAGCCCAACCCGATGAGTTCGCGCCTTTGGTGGCGTTTTTGTGCTCGCAGCCGGCAAGCTACGTTACCGGTCAAACGATCGCGATCGACGGCGGTCTGCAATCGTCGGTGTTTTAAGACCGGTTGATCGATCTGTCCGAATTTAAAAGGGTGGCTGCGGTTGCCGAGATAGCGCCCGGTACCAGCCGCGCAGTGCGAATCGGCCGCTGGGAAGTTGCCGTCTTTCACAGCAACGGCGAATTCTTTGCGCTGGAAAACAGTTGCCCCCACCAGGGTGGGCCGCTGGCGGATGGCTGGCTAGAGGACGCGACGGTCACCTGTCCGTGGCATGCGTGGTGCTTCGACCTGCGAACCGGGAGCCTGACCTTGGGAGATTTTGCCCGAGTAGATCGCTTTGAGGTGCGGATCATCGACGGCGCTGTGTGGGTCGCAGCCGAACCGCTTGTCGAAGACTCCGCCGTATGATGGATTTGCAAGGTCAGCCGGTCTGGGACGGCACGTTGGGCACCGCCGGGGGACCGGTATTCGGTGCCGGATTACACAAATTTGCCGAGGAACAGTCGGTCGATATCACCACACTGGCACAGGCAACCGACCTTTCAGTCACCCAGCTCAAGACGGTTTTTAACGGAAACGAACGTGTGGGAATCAGCGCGCTTGCCCGGCTGATCCAAGCGTTGCGCAGCAAGCCGATAGAATTCATGCAGAAGACCGGGTTTTTGTCGCTGGATGTTTACGCTTATGGCCTCGATCCGCTGTACTTCCTGCCCGAGGGAAGCCTGCGATACGATGCCCGAATCTATATGCGCGAGATCAACCCGCGCCACGCAGTGCCGGAATCGGATATGACCAAACGCAATCCGACCCTGAAGGCGCTGGCCGAGGATTCGATCCTCGATCCGCTCGGCAAAATCGAAGTAGAGCTCGCTTACCTTCTGCGAGCGGCCGTTCAGCAGACGGGTGGGACGCTCTAGCGCCGAGAATCGGGGTCGGATGCAATCAGTCGAAGGAAAACGCATCGCCGCTTTGCTGGGCGATGGGTTTGAAGAATCAGAACTATTAGAACCCCGGCGCGCGCTCGAAGAAGCCGGCGCCATCGTGACCATCGTCGGTGTCGACGAGAAATCACGTACCAAGATTCGCGGCAAGCGTGGACTTGACGAAGGCCAAAGTGTCAAAGCCGAGGAGCTTGTCGCCGATTGTACGGCGGAGGATTTTGACGCGTTGTTAATCCCGGGGGGTTCCTCTCCGGATCATATTCGCATGAACAAAGACGTGCAACGCTTCGTTCGTGAGTTTGATGCCGTAAAAAAACCGATGTTCGTCATCTGTCACGGGCCCCAGATCTTGATCTCGGCGCAGATCGTGCGCGGACGTCAACTCACCGGCTTCGCCTCGATCGCCGACGACATCCGTAACGCCGGCGGACTCTATCGCGATCAACCGGTCGTGCAAGAT